>NZ_CAWQAF010000015.1:0-76982 GCF_963892745.1 Yersinia sp. Marseille-Q3913
CTCAGGCCCAGATAACCGCCTGACAAACCGTCCAACTTTATGGGGTCAGTTCAATAAGCTACCCGGCTTTCTTATCTGGTTTTTGGACTGATTCGTGCGGTCAATCAGTTACACTTCGTAATCAGGATCTGGCGCTTTCAGCGGCGTTATCTTCACCTTCAAGATACGATGGCTGCTCACTTCCAGTGGTTCAAATAGATAGTCACCAATCTTCAACTGTTCGCCCACCTGAGGTATCCGCTGGCTATACTCCATCAACAATCCAGCCAATGTATGATATTCACGTTTATCATCAATCGGCAGTGGCAGATAGAGCACCAAATCCTCCAGTGGCATATAACCATTCGCTATCCAGCAGCCATCCTCGGTTTGCTGAATATCGTGGCGGGCATCCAACTCTTCACCTGCCACTGGTAGATTACCGGCAATCGTCTCCATCACATCGGTCAGGGTGACCACCCCTTCGATAGAGCCGAACTCATCGACCACAAAGGCAAAATGGGTTTGCGCCTGACGAAATTGTTCCAATGCCATCAACAGTGAAACTTGTTCAGGAAAGATCAATGGCTGGCGAATCAGTGCTCGCAAATCGAGCTTTTCGCCTGATAACTGCTGCTTCAACAAATCAATGACGTGAATGACACCCAGTGGTTCATCTGTTGAGCTATCTTCAGTGACCACAATTCGCGTATGAAGATTTTTCGTCAGTAGTTGAGTCAACTTCTCCGGCGGATCATTAAGATCCAGATATTCAACATCATGGCGTGATGTCATGATGCTACTGACGGTACGCTGTGCCAGCCCCAATACCCGCTCGATCATTCGGCGCTCCTGCTCATTGAACACCTCCTGACCGCCACTGCTACTGTCTGCTATCAAGTTGGCGGTGTGGTTATCCAGCTCAGCCTCTTCATGCTTGCCGCTAAGCATACGCAGCACGGCCTCTGCGGTTCTTTCACGTAACGGACGCACTGTCGACAGGAAGCGGCGGCGGTTGAACTGAGCAAACTGATTCAGTGATTCAATAATTACAGAGAAACCAATCGCGGCGTACAGATAGCCTTTCGGAATATGGTAGCCAAAGCCTTCAGCCACTAAACTGAAGCCGATCATCAGTAAGAAACTCAGGCACAGAATAACAATGGTTGGATGGGCATTCACAAAGCGAGTCAATGGTTTGCTGGCTAATAACATCAGACCAATCGCAATACAGACCGCCGCCATCATCACCGCGAGGTGATCCACCATACCGACGGCAGTAATCACTGAGTCGAGGGAGAAGATGGCATCCAACACCACAATCTGCGCCACAACAGGCCAGAACCGCGCGCCTTTGCGTTGCTGGTTCTGCTGATGGTCCTTGCCCTCAAGGCGCTCATTAAGCTCCATGGTGGCTTTGAAGAGCAGGAATATCCCCCCGACGAGCATAATCAAGTCTCGGGCACTAAATGGATGTCCGGAAAGGGTAACTAATGGCGCGGTTAATGTGGCTAACCACGAGATACAGGCCAGTAGCACCAAGCGCATCAACAATGCGCACAGCAGACCCGTGACTCTGGCTTTATCCCGTTGATGGCGAGGTAGTTTTTCTGCCAAAATGGCAATAAATATTAGGTTATCAATACCTAACACAATTTCGAGCACAACCAGCGTCGCCAGTCCTGCCCAAATAGTAGGATCTGCGATCCATTCCATATTTCGCGTTTCACCTTTTATTTCTACGGCTTATGCCGCCAGCATGAATAATGGGCGCTGATAGGCCAAAATTCAACATACAATCATGTAATAAGCTATGTCATTGACAAATCGCGTGAATAATAAATTTAGCGCAAATAGTATTTTAACTTTGAGTCGAGTAGATGGGGATATTCTTAAAATGCTACAGATAGGCTTATAAATCGGCAAATTACTGAGGGTTAGCTTAACAAAATGTTAATGTGGAATATAATATGTCGTTAGACGCTAGTTTTCTGTAGCTACACCATGATAATAATGCGACAGTAACATATTGAAATAATATATAAATATGAAAGTTTTAGATTTGGAATACAGTTTTGCGCGATGATACTTAGGGTATTACCAGATTGTGTTTATATCTATTCAAAGGCCAACAAAATGGCTACCCCAGAAAAGGTATGGTAGATGGAAAAGAAATTGAAAGCAGTCATTCCTGTTGCCGGGCTTGGTACTCGTATGTTGCCCGCGACCAAGGCGATCCCAAAGGAAATGCTGCCAGTGGTCGATAAGCCCCTGATTCAATATATCGTGAACGAATGCGTTGCTGCTGGCGTGAAAGAGATTGTGCTGGTAAGCCACTCCTCTAAAAATGCGATAGAAAACCATTTTGATACCTCATTTGAGTTGGAGGCGGCGCTGGAGTCACGGGTTAAGCGGCAGCTCTTGAAAGAGATTAAAAATATCTGCCCGCCTGACGTCACTATCATGCAAGTGCGTCAGGGCCACGCCAAAGGGCTGGGGCACGCCGTACTCTGCGCACAACCTATGGTGGGCGATAACCCATTTATTGTGCTGCTGCCCGATGTGCTACTTGATGATTCAACAGCTGATTTATCTCAAGAAAATCTTGCCAGCATGATCAAGCGCTTTGAGGAGACCGGGCGTAGTCAAATCATGGTAGAGCCGGTGCCGAAAGCGGATGTCTCCAAGTACGGTATTGCGGATTGCGGCCATGTTGATTTGGCACCGGGCGAGAGCACCCTAATGACTGCAGTCGTCGAGAAGCCTTCAGTCACTGAGGCACCATCTAATCTTGCAGTGGTTGGGCGCTATGTTTTGTCTAAGGATATCTGGCCACTGTTGAAAAAAACCCCACGTGGTGCGGGTGATGAAATTCAGCTGACTGATGCCATTGCGATGTTAATGGAGCAAGAGCCGGTTGAGGCCTTCCATATGACCGGTAAATCTCACGATTGTGGCGACAAATTAGGCTATATGAAAGCCTTTGTCACTTATGGCGTCCGTCATAATACCGAAGGTGAGAATTTTACCGCCTGGTTAAAACAGCAAATCAGCTAACTTCGGCTTAGCGGCTGAATAGCTAAAGATTTTAAGTTCGCCTCAAGAGATCAGTAGGTTAATTATGACCAAATTGAAAGCAGTGATCCCAGTCGCAGGTTTGGGCATGAGAATGCTTCCAGCCACCAAAGCCATTCCAAAAGAGATGCTGCCTATTGTTGATAAGCCCTTGATCCAATATGTGGTTAATGAATGCGTTGCTGCTGGTATTAAAGAGATCATTCTGATAACCCATTCGTCAAAGAATGCGGTAGAAAACCATTTCGACACCTCTTATGAACTGGAAGCCATGCTGGAAGCTCGAGTTAAGCGCCAGTTATTGGATGAAGTGCAATCTATCTGTCCGCCAGGGGTGACCATCATGCACATCCGGCAAGGCCACCCTGAAGGTCTGGGTCATGCCGTGTTATGTGCCAAACCGCTGGTGGGGGATGCGCCATTTGCGGTATTGCTGCCGGATGTTCTGATTGATGATGCGAAGTCAGATTTGACCCGAGATAATCTTGCTCAATTGGTCAAGCGCTTCGAAGAGACCGGGACTAGCCAGGTCTTGGTGCATTCGGTTGAACCCGAGGCGTTATCAAACTATTCGGTTATCTCTTGTGAGAAGTCTGAATTAGCGCCCGGTGAGAGCAGCCGAATTAAAGCCATGGTCGAGAAGCCACAAAGCCCGGTGGACCTGCAATCAAATCTCTCTGCCGTTGGGCGCTATGTGTTGTCTGCGAATATTTGGCCGCAGTTGGAAAAAACCAAACCAGGTGCCTGGGGGCGTATCCAACTGACAGATGCCATTGATGCACTGGCAGAAGAAGAGCCAGTCGATGCCGTTGCCTTGACTGGGCAATCTTACAATTGCGGTGAGAAACTCGGTTATATGCAGGCGTATGTCGCTTATGGTCTTCGTCATCCACAACAAGGGGCTGAGTTTAAGGCCTGGTTGAAAGATTTTGTGGCATGAGTCAAATTTGAAATATGAGTGAGACTGATGAAAAGCAATCCGTGGGGTTGCTTTTTTGTTTTGACTGATCCGTCCTAAATAGCGTTACATTACCTGTCTGTACTGGCGAAGCAAACGTATGCGCACAGCAACTGGTCAGTTGTGCTATCTATCGCACCAATCACTACCCAGCGGGCATAATCCTGAGTTAACATGTTTCCCACATCAAAAACCTGTTGGCCTCAAGGTCGGTAACAGGTGTCATCCTTCAGACAGGAGTTCTTTTAATGTCCAAACAACAGATTGGCGTTGTCGGTATGGCGGTGATGGGCCGTAACCTGGCGCTCAACATCGAAAGCCGTGGCTATTCCGTCTCTATCTTCAACCGTTCATCAGACAAAACCGACGAAGTGGTTGCTGAGAATCCAGGTAAAAACCTGGTGCCGAGTTACACCGTTGAAGAGTTTGTTGATTCACTGGAAAAACCGCGCCGCATCCTGCTGATGGTGAAAGCGGGTGAAGCTACCGACAAAACTATCGCTTCACTGACGCCGCACCTTGATAAAGGTGACATTCTGATTGATGGTGGTAATACCTATTACAAAGACACCATCCGTCGTAATCGCGAACTTTCTGCACAAGGTTTTAACTTTATCGGTACTGGTGTTTCCGGTGGCGAAGAGGGTGCATTGAAAGGCCCTTCCATCATGCCTGGTGGCCAGAAAGAAGCTTACGAATTGGTTGCACCTATTCTTGAGAAAATTGCGGCCCGTGCAGATGACGGTGAAGCATGTGTGGCTTATATCGGTACAGACGGTGCTGGTCATTACGTGAAAATGGTTCACAACGGTATCGAATATGGCGACATGCAGCTGATCGCGGAAGCTTACTCTTTGTTGAAGCAGTCACTGGGTCTGAGCAACGAAGAGCTGGCAAGCACCTTCGCTGAATGGAACAAAGGTGAGCTGAATAGCTACCTGATTGATATCACAAAAGATATCTTTACCAAGAAAGACGAGGCTGGCATCTATCTGGTCGACGTGATTCTGGATGAAGCTGCAAATAAAGGCACTGGTAAATGGACCAGCCAAAGTTCACTGGACTTAGGCGAGCCACTGACACTGATCACTGAATCTGTGTTTGCTCGCTATTTGTCTTCCCTGAAAGATCAGCGTGTTGCAGCATCTAAAGTACTGACTGGCCCGAAAGTGCAGCCTTTTGTGGGCGATAAAGCTGAATTTATCGAAAAAATCCGTCGTGCGCTGTATTTGGGGAAAATCGTCTCTTACGCGCAAGGTTTCTCTCAGCTGAAAGCGGCATCTGACGAAAATAACTGGGATCTGCATTACGGTGAAATCGCCAAGATCTTCCGTGCAGGATGTATTATCCGCGCTCAGTTCTTGCAAAAAATCACTGATGCGTACGCAGAAAATCCGAAAATCGCTAACCTGCTGTTGGCTCCATACTTTAAGCAAATCGCTGATGAGTACCAGCAAGCGCTGCGTGATGTTGTGTCTTATGCGGTACAAAATGGTATCCCAACACCAACGTTCTCTGCTGCGATTAACTACTACGATAGCTACCGTTCAGCTGTGCTGCCCGCTAACCTGATTCAGGCGCAGCGTGATTATTTTGGTGCGCATACTTATAAACGTACTGATAAAGATGGCGTGTTCCATACTGAGTGGATGGAGTAATTCATCTAGCGGCTACTGCGCTTTGCTATCCCGGGATTGCGCAGTGCTCGCTGATTTTAAAGGTTTGCGCCAACAAAAACGCCCGCGATGATAAATCGGGGGCGTTTTCTTTTATCAGCAATAAAACCACCAATAAGAAAATTACTTCTCGTGACGTTCCCGTAGGCGGCCAATGATTTTACTCAGATCCAAATCCTGATCCTGTAATAGCACCATCAGGTGATACATCAAGTCTGATGCTTCGTTGGTCAACTCTTCGCGATCATTCACTGTCGCGGCGAGGGCGGTTTCCACCCCTTCTTCGCCCACTTTTTGCGCGATACGTTTAGTCCCGCTGGCATAGAGTTTTGCGGTATAAGAACTGGCCGGATCGGCTGACTTACGTGATGCTAGCAACTGCTCTAACTGATACAAGAAACTCCAGTCGCTGGCTGCAGGGCTGAAGCAACTGTTATTGCCTAAATGGCAGGTTGGGCCGATAGGATCCACCAGAATCAGCAGGGTATCATTGTCACAGTCAGGGTAGATATTCACCACATTCAGGAAGTGGCCGGAGCTTTCGCCTTTGGTCCACAAACGCTGTTTGGTCCGAGAGAAGAAGGTCACTTTAGCGGTTTCTTCCGTCACCGCCAGCGCTTCACGGTTCATATACCCCATCATCAGAACTTCACCGGACACGGCATGCTGAACGATGGCAGGCATTAGATTGTCGACTTTGTCCCAATCCAGTTGGTTAATTTGTTGTTCGGTTAACACACTCTTATCTCCACGCCTTGTTCAGACAAATACTTTTTCAATTCGCCGATATTAATGATTTGCTTATGGAACACGGAGGCGGCCAACGCACCATCTACATCCGTATCGCGGAAGGCTTCGAGGAAGTGCTCCGGCGTTCCGGCACCGCCAGAGGCGATCAACGGCACATGACAAATAGCCCGCATCTGTTTCAATTGACGCAAATCATAGCCGTTACGCACGCCATCTTGATTCATCATATTCAGCACTATCTCACCGGCACCGCGCAACTGGACTTCTTTGATCCAATCCTCGGTTTGCCAGGTAGTGGCTTTGGTGCGTTTTTCATCACCGGTAAATTGATAAACCTGATAACTGTCACTCTCTTCATCATACCAAGTATCAATACCTACCACGATGCATTGTACGCCATAGCGGTCAGCCAGTCGGGTAATTAAGGTGGGATCAGCTAGGGCGGGTGAGTTGATGGAAATTTTATCTGCGCCGAAGGTCAATATCTGGCCTGCATCTTCCACACTCTTAATACCGCCTGCGACGCAGAAAGGGATGTCTATCACTTCCGCGACCCGTGATACCCAGCTTTTATCGACCACACGCCCATCAGAGGAGGCTGTGATATCGTAAAATACCAGCTCATCAGCACCTTCTTGTGCGTAGCGCTGTGCCAGCGGCACGATATCACCAATAATCTCGTGGTGACGGAACTGGACCCCTTTGACCACCTGGCCATCTTTCACATCCAGACAGGGAATTATACGTTTTGCCAGCATGCGATCGCCTCCTTCACGTTAAATTTGCCGTCCAGTAGCGCACGACCGACAATCACCCCTTGTACACCGCTGCCGCGTAGACGGGCGATATCATCCAGACAACCGATACCACCAGAGGCCTGGAACGCCACTTGTGGATAACGCTGGCAAACTTCTTGATACAGCTCAACATTGGAGCCACTCAGGGTGCCATCGCGGGAGATATCTGTGCACAGCACATGTTTCAGGCCGAAAGGCAGATACTGCTCGACTATCTGTTCCAGTGTGGCATCGGAGTTCTCCTGCCAGCCGCTGATGGCAACCTGCTTACGGCCAGCATCATCGATCCTGACATCCAGCGCCAAGACGATCGCCTCGGGGCCGTAACGCTCAAACCACTGCTGCACCACTTCTGGCTGCTTAACGGCGGTTGAACCGACCACAACTCGTGTCGCCCCAGCTTCTAATAGCGCGACCACATCCTGCTCATTGCGGATGCCGCCCCCCACTTGTACCGGCACATCGACACCGGCCAAAAGCTCACGCAATAATGGGATCTGACGGGCGGAGGGATCTTTGGCGCCGGTAAGGTCAACCAAGTGTAATACTTGAGCGCCTTGCTGCTGATAATCCTGTAAGCGCGGTAGTGGATGATTGCCATAATCACGCTGCTGACCGTAATCGCCCTGATGCAAACGCACTACCTTGCCTGCAATCAAATCCAAAGCGGGAATAATCATGGTGTTTACATCTCCAGAAAGTTTTTCAGCAGTTGGGCTCCCGCTGCGCCGGAACGTTCCGGATGAAACTGCACGCCAAAGAAGTTGTCTTTTTCGACTGCGGCGGTAAACGGCTCGCCGTAATTGGCTTGGGCGATGGTATTTGGGCATATATGCATTGCATATCCGTGCACAAAGTAGAAATAGGTTCCGTCTGGGATACCACGGAATAGATGATTCCCCGCTTGTGCGGTAATCTGATTCCAGCCCATATGCGGTAGCGGTAAGCCAAAATCGGTCATCTGTTTCACTGGCGCATCAATAATGCCAAGGGTGTTGATGCCGCCACTCTCTTCGCTGCTATTTGCCAGCAATTGCATGCCAAGGCAGATACCCAATACCGGTTGGGTACAGCTCTTAATCAGTTCGATCAGTTCGCGTTCTTTCAACTGATCCATTGCTGCGTGCGCGGTCCCCACGCCCGGTAGAAACAGCTTATCGGCGCGCAGCACGATTTCAGGGTCACGGCTGATAAGTGGTGCATAACCCAGTCGCTGCACCGCATAGGTGACAGAGGAGAGGTTGGCGCAACCGGTATCCAGAATCACCACATTCATCAGAGCACTCCTTTGGAGCTTGGCAAGGTGTTGCCCTCAACGCGGATCGCCTGACGCAGAGTACGACCAAACACTTTAAACAGACTCTCTACCCGGTGGTGATCGTTGCGACCTTTAGTTTTCAGGTGCAATGTGCAGGCCATGGCATAAGAGAGGGAGCGGAAGAAGTGCTCGACCATCTCGGTGCTCAGATCGCCAACCCGCTGATAGTTAAATTCTGCTTTGTATTCCAAGTGCGGGCGGCCGGAAATATCCAGCGCACAACGTGCCAGACACTCATCCATTGGCAGCACAAATCCGAAGCGGCCAATCCCTCGTTTGTCGCCCAGCGCGTTGTTGATAGCCTCGCCCAGCGCCAGCGCGGTATCTTCCACCGTGTGGTGATCATCGATATAGAGATCACCGCTGACCTGAATATCCATGCGGAAACCGCCGTGGGTGGCGATTTGATCCAGCATATGGTCGAAGAAACCGACGCCAGTTTTGATCTTGCTACCGCCTTCGCGATCCAGCCAGACATTAACGTCAATCGCTGTTTCTTTAGTGACACGATTAACGTGAGAGTGGCGATCACGCTGGGTCAGTTGTTTGGCAATCTGTGACCAGTTAAGGCCATCGCGCTGATAACGCAGGCCGCCGATACCCATGTTTTGCGCCAGTTGCAGGTCAGTTTCACGGTCGCCTATCACATAGCTGTTGGCGCTGTTCATCACGCCTTCCGCCAAATAGCTTTCGACTAAGGCGGTTTTTGGCTTACGGCAAGTACAGTTATCTGCGGGCAAGTGCGGGCAAATCAAAACCTGCTCAAAATTGATCCCCTGCGAGCTGAAAATCTGCATCATCAGGTTGTGCGGTGGATCGAAAGTCTCCTGCGGGAAGCTGTTAGTTCCCAAACCATCCTGGTTGGTGATCATCACCAAACGGTAATCTGCTTTTTGCAGTGCCAGTAGTGCTGGGATCACTTCTGGTTCTAACGCCAGTTTATCCAACCGATCAACTTGAAAGTCTTCCGGTGGCTCGGCAATCAGGGTGCCGTCGCGATCAATAAAAAGAAATTTCTGGCTCATATCGTTTCCTTACGGAGGCTGGCAGTATTGGTCTGATTCGGGCTGTCAACGCCGGGCAGGGGGACAAGGGCGGCAATCACGCGTTCACACTCCTGACGAGTACCGATGGTAATGCGCAGGCAGTTAGATAACCCCGGCTGCTTATTTTGGTCACGCAGAATAATGCCCTGGTCCCATAGTGTTTTGAATACGCTGCTGGAGGCAGTAAAACGAGCCAGTAAATAGTTGCTTTCACTGGTAAACACCTGCTCAACACAGGCGCACTCATTCAGCGCACCTTGCAGCCATTCACGATTGGCTCGCACTTCATTCACCCGCTGACGCATCTGCTCAAGGCCCTGTGGGCTAAGTGCTTGTGCGGCGATATCGGCAACCGGCGTTGATAGCGGGTAGGGTGCAATCACCTTAAGTAGCAGCTGGATAATATCGCTATTCGCCAACGTAAAGCCACAACGTAAACCCGCCAATGCGAAGGCTTTCGATAAGGTGCGCAAAATTACTAAATTCGGATAATCTTTTAGCCAACTGCTGACACTGGCCTGTGGACAAAACTCAATATAGGCTTCATCAATAGCGACGATAGCGCGACCTTGCGCCAGTTCCAGCACTGCGCGCAGGTCAGCTGGATTGATTAAGTTGCCCGTTGGGTTATTCGGGCTGCAAATGTAAATCAGCTTCACCCGATCCAGACTCTCTTTAATCGCTGGTAAATCGAGCTGCCAATCCGCTTTGGTCTGCACGGTGCGCAGCTCGACGCCAAAGGTTTCGGCGCTCACGGCATACATGCCATAGGTTGGCGGGCAGAATAGGATGGCATCCTGACCCGGTTCACAGAAGGCGCGGATCAGCAGTTCAATACCTTCATCCGCACCACGGCTCACCAGCACTTGCTCAGTCTCTAAAGCCGCGTAAGCCGCGTAGCGTTCAATTACCAGCTTTGGCTGGCACTCAGGGTAGCGGTTGAACGTTTGCGCTGTCAGTTGGTATTGCGTCGCCAGCGGATATTCGTTGGCATTGAGCCACACATCGCCATTACCGCCTAAGCGGCGGGCCGACATATAAGGGGTTAGCGCACGGATATTGGTGCGGGCCAAATCAGTCACGGTGGCAGACTTGCTCATGGTTGCTCCTTATTGGCGGCTGTCAGGGCAGCGACGCGTAGGGTAACGGCGTTTTTGTGGGCGGTCAGTTGTTCGGCCTGAGCCAGTGTTTCGATGGTTGATGCCAGGCCCAGCAGGCCTTGCGGGGTTAACTGCTGCACCGTCATGCGCTTAACAAAATCGGCCAGACCCAGGCTGGAATAGGTCGAGGTATAACCATAAGTAGGTAACACGTGGTTAGTCCCAGAGGCATAATCACCGGCGGATTCCGGTGACCAGTCACCCATAAAGACCGACCCGGCGTTATCGATTTGATCGATAATCTCTTCCGGTTGGCGTATTTGCAGAATCAAGTGCTCTGGGCCGTATTGATTGCTGATATCAATGCATTGCTGTAAATCTTTGGTGATGATCAGGCGGCTGCTTTCCAGTGCCTGACGGGCGATATCGGCGCGTGACAACAACTTAAGTTGCTGCTCGACTTCAACTGCCACGGCTTGCGCGATGGCCGCATCGGGTGTCAGCAAGACTACCTGCGAATCCGGCCCGTGTTCGGCCTGAGACAACAAGTCAGCGGCGATAAACGCCGGTGTCGCGCCGCTATCGGCGATAACCAGCACTTCTGACGGGCCGGCAGGCATATCAATGGCGGCACCATCAAGGCGTTGGCTGACCTGACGTTTCGCTTCGGTGACATATGCATTGCCTGGCCCGAAGATTTTATTCACTTTTGGCACCGATTCGCTGCCGAAGGCCATCGCGGCAATAGCTTGCGCCCCGCCAATCTGGAACACTTCTTGGATCCCGCACAGTTGCGCGGCATACAAAATTTCATCGGCAATTGGCGGCGGTGAGCATAAAATGACGCGCTGACAACCGGCAATACGCGCGGGAGTACCGAGCATCAGGACAGTAGAGAGCAGCGGCGCGGAGCCGCCGGGAATATACAAGCCGACGGAGGCAATCGGGCGAGTGATTTGCTGGCAACGCACGCCCGGCTGAGTTTCAACATCCACCACTGGCATTTTCTGCGCATTGTGGAAGATTTCAATATTACGCACCGCTTGCGCCATCGCTTGTTTGATCTCGTCATTCAAGCGGGCCGCGGCTGCGGCTATCTCTTCAGTAGTGACGCGAATATCGGCCACCTGCACCGCATCAAAGCGCTGGCTGAAATCACGTAAGGCGCTATCGCCCTCGGCTTTCACCCGATCGAGGATTTCACTGACCGCACTGGTGATACGGCCTGATGCATTAATTGCCGGGCGGCTTAGCAGCGCTTTTTGCTGATCTGCACTGCATTGCTGCCAGTCGATTAGGGTATTGAAATTCGTCGGCTGCATCGGTTACTCCATCATTTTTTCAATCGGTAACACCAGAATGGAGCTGGCACCCAGCGCCTTCAGTTTTTCCATGGTTTCCCAGAACAGGGTTTCGCTACTGACCATGTGCATCGCGACGCGGCTCTTATCACCAGCCAGTGGTAGAATGGTCGGGCGCTCGGCACCCGGCAGCAGGGTGATTATCTCATCCAGACGCTCGCTCGGTGCGTGCATCATGATGTATTTGGATTCACGCGCCTGAATGACGCCCTGAATGCGGGTCATCAGACGGTCGATAAGTTCTTGTTTCTCAACAGGCATCTCGCCATCACGCTGGATCAGGCAAGCTTTAGAGCGGTAAATCACTTCAACTTCGCGCAGGCCGTTGGCTTCCAGAGTGGCACCGGTCGAAACCAGGTCACAGATCACATCAGCCAAACCTGCACGAGGGGCGACTTCAACTGAGCCGTTCAGCAAGCAAGATTTAAAGCTAACACCCTGTTTGTCGAGGTATTGTTTTAAAATGTGTGGGTAAGAGGTGGCGATACGCTTATTTTGTAAGCACTGCGGGCCGGTGTATTCAGTATCCAGTGAGGCAGCCAGTGACAGGCGGCAGCCACCGAAATCCAGGCGGCGCAAGGTGAAGTAACGTGGGTCTTCGCCCTGAGCGCGGCGGCTCAGCAACTCCTCTTCCAGTACGTTCTCGCCGATAATGCCCATATCAACCACACCATCCATCACCAGGCCTGGGATATCGTCATCACGTACGCGCAGAATGTCGATGGGCATGTTCTCTGCGAAAGCGATTAGACGCTGCTGCTGCAAATTGATTTTAATCCCGCAGCGCGACAGCAGTTCATGGCAATCGTCACTCAGGCGGCCTGATTTCTGCATTGCGATGCGTAAACGTGTTTTATCCAGCATGGTAATCCTCTAACCTTTTAATAAATGGAATCTAATTTATAAAATCATGGGCAACAAAAAAGCCCTCGGAAGATTATCTTCCGAGGGCTTTCTCTATTGCGTTCTACCGCCACCTGGAAGATTCGTTAACCGTCTTCCAGCACACATCGGCCTGCAAGACTAGTCAGGATGATGGTGATGATGGTGATTAAACTGAACGCGATTCATAATAATTTCTCTATTTGGGCTTTTTGAGAAAATCAAAATTGCCGTGACATAAATAATATAGCTGGGACGTGCCATAATTTCTGTCAATCAACGTAAACCATCTGATGGCTGCGGCGCAACCTTTTTTTCGCCGTATGAGGTTATTTTATGGGGGTAGGCCGCGACTGATCTGCCGTTAATCATTTTCTTTATGGCGATTACCACTCCATTTTATGTCAGTTTAAGCACAAAATTGTTACGTATTGCCATTACACCGATGAATGAGATGAAAGACATAATGTGTTCAGCAGAATTGTTAGCAAAGGCCAACTGGCGTAGGTTATCAGTATAGTGCTTATTATCGACGTGAGTTATCAGTGTGAGTTATCGGTATGAACCGATGGAGAGCAATTAAAATGAAAAAAGTCGCCATTATTGGATTGGGTTGGTTAGGCTTGCCGTTAGCGCAATCATTGATTCGGCACGGAGTGCAGGTGGTTGGCAGCAAAACCACACCGGATGGTGTCGAAGCCGTCAGAATGAGCGGCATTGATTGCTACTTATTGCAACTGACACCGGAACTAATTTGCGATCCGGATGATTTAGCACAACTAATGACAGTTGATGCATTGGTCATCACCTTACCTGCCAGCCGCACTACTGAAGGGGATGGGGACTATTTTCAGGCGGTACAAATGGTGGTCGACAGCGCACTGGCTTTCGGTGTGCCGCGCATTATTTTTACCAGTTCCACCTCGGTGTATGGCGAAACCCGTGGCCGAATCAAAGAGAGCTCTCCCCTGCAACCGGTGACTACCGCCGGAAAAACGCTGATGGAGCTTGAGCTTTGGTTGCATAAGCTCCCCAATACCTCGGTGGATATTTTGCGCCTTGCCGGGCTGGTGGGCGCTGATCGACATCCTGGGCGTTTTCTGGCGGGGAAAACTCATGTAAAAGGCGGTTCGCTTGGGGTCAATTTGGTGCATCAGGAGGATGTGATTTCAGCCATCGAACTGCTGCTTAACCTGCCAAGAGGCGGCCATATTTACAATCTCTGCGCGCCACTTCATCCGAGCAAACGTGACTTCTATCCCGCCAGTGCGCGGGCGTTACAACTGACGCCACCGGAATTTGCATCTGAGGATATCGAAGAGCCCGCTCGTGAGATTGATGGCAGTAAGATTTGCCGTGAGCTGGGGTTTGAGTATATCTACCCAGACCCTGAAAGAATGCCTTTGAATTAATTAAGCGGCTACGCCTTGTTTGTGTAAAAAGAGCAAAAAAGTACAGATCATCAGCATTAACTCGATCAGAAGCGGTGAGGGCTGGTAGAAGAGTAAAGCGTCCGCGCCAGGGATGGCGCGGCTCGAGCCTCCAGGGAGGGATCTACGGCGTCTTTACGATCTGCCTGTTCTCTCCGCTGGATGGTGATCACCAGAGATTCATCGGTCTATCACCGCTTCTGATGAATATAGGTCAGTGCCAGCGCCATCGCCAAAACCAGCCCTTTGATGATATCCATCGCATAATAAGGTACTGACAGCATCACTAGCCCGTTTTGCAATACGCCGAGGATCACCGCGCCAATTAAGGTGCCGAAAGCATTGGGTTTGCCTGAACCTGCCAGCGAGAAACCGATATAGGCGGCCGCCACGGCATCCATCAGATAACCACCACCGGCGTTCACTTGTGATGAGCCAATCCGCGATGCCAGTAAAATCCCGCCCAATGCGGCTAATAGTGATGACAGCACATAAGCCAGCACCCGATAACGCACTGTCCGAATGCCCGCCAGCCGCGCAGCTTCTGGATTGCCGCCAATAGCATACATCCGACGACCATGCTTGGTCAGCGACAAATACAACTGCACCACGATGGTGACCGCTAACATAATCAGCACGATAACCGGCACTTGCCCCAGCGCTGAAAACATCTCAGGGATGACACCCTCCGCCATATCGCCGCTTGGCAGCAGCATATTCTGTGTGATAGAGCCGCCGTAGCTGTAGGTCATCGCCACACCTTGGATCACAAACAGACTGGCGAGGGTCGCCAACATGTCAGGGATCTTCAGCACCACAATCAGAAACGCGTTAAATAAGCCAACCAGTGTACAAATCAGTAAGGTCAATATAATCGCGCCGGTAGTACCAAAGCCGTACCAGACAAACAGTGACACCACGATGGCGTTGGCCAGTGAGGCGGTGGAGCCAACTGACAGGTCAAAGCCCCCAATCGACAGCGAAATCGACACTCCGATGGCAATCACTGTCACGATGGCAATCGATCGCAAAATATTGATGATATTGTTCGGATCGAGGAAGTTTTCCGATGCCAAACCAAATAGCGCGATTAGCGCCACCACGGTGAGCAACATCCCCCATTTATAGAGAAAATCAAATAGTTGGTGACGCCACGGCTGCGCGTCGGCTAGGGGGAGTTCTTTGCTCACTGAGGGGTTCCTCCGGTTGAAAATAGTAATAATGTCTCTTCGTCTACCTCTGCGGCGTTCAGCTCGGCGACAATGCGCCCATCCCACAACACACAGATACGAGAGCATAAACCGACCAATTCTGAGAATTCACCGGATGCATAAATAATGCCTTTGCCCTGCTGTGCCAATCCATCAATCAGATGGAACAGATCCTGCTTGGCTTTGATATCCACCCCTTTGGTTGGCTCATCAAAAATCAGTACCTGCGCATCACCACGCAACCACTTGCCAATAGCCACTTTTTGCTGATTTCCGCCGGAGAGGCGAGCCAGCTTTTGTTGTGGGGAGGAGGTTCGCACCCCAAGGCGCTGGATCAGCTCTTTAGCCCAATTCAACTCCTGGCGACGACTAAAAATACTCCAGCGAGAAAAAGTGTCATCGGCGGCGACACTCAGGTTCATGGGGATACCTTCGTGGATAAAAATTCCCTCTTTGCGCCGCTCTTCTGGCACCAGTGCCAACCCTTGCGCAACTGACTGGTCAGGTGAGCGCGGTTTCCAGGTTTTACCCTGCAATTCGCCACTGTCGACCCGGCTGGGGGAGGCACCAAACAGCGCTTTGCACAGTTCGGTTTTACCGGCACCGGCTAAGCCGGCAATGCCTAAAATCTCCCCCTCATGCAATGTCAGTGAGATATCACGCAGCTTGTGCTGGTCATGCAACCCACTGACTGATAACAGAATTTTATCACTAACTACTGCCCGCCGTGGCGGAAAAATATCATCCAGGGTGTGACCGAGCATCTTTTCCACAATCTGCTCACCACGCAAATCCCCCATCAGATCATGGCTGACGCGGCGGCCATCACGTAATACGGTCAATTGGTCGCAGATTTCACGTAATTCGTGGATGCGGTGTGAAATGAAAACGATTGCCATCCCTTCCGACTGCAAACGGCGCACCACACGAAACAGCCGCGCACTCTCTTCTTGATCCAGTGGCGCGGTGGGTTCATCCAGAATCAGAAAACGGCATTGGTGGGAAAGGGCGCGTGCCAGCAGCACCTGCTGTTTCTCGGCTAAGGTGCATGACTCCAGGCGCTGGCGAACATTCAGCTTGAGGTCAAGCTGCCCGAGCAGTGCTTCGGCCTGACGGTAAAGTTGCGGCCAGTTAAACAGGTGACCCCGCTCGACGAGGGTATCCAGCATAATATTCTCCGCTACTGACAGGGTCGGGATCAGCGCCACATCCACCTCCTGCTGAACCACATGAATACCGTGCTGCTTTGCCTGACGGGGGGAGTGAATATCTATCTGCTGACCATCAATATAGATCTCGCCACGATAGTGGCTGTGAGCGCCGGAGAGAATTGCCATCAGGGTCGATTTCCCCGCGCCATTAGCACCGACTAGCGCATGGGTAGATCCACCTTCTAGTGTGAAATCAACTTGTTGCAGGGCATGGAATCCAGAAAACGAGATAGAGATATTCCGCATCTCAAGGCGGGAGGAGGCGATGCTGGACATAAATTTCGATGACTGCCCTATAAAGTATTTTGTCTCAATTGGCAGTCAATAATGCTGCTCATAGCACTCTTTTTTAACACAGTTTTTATTAATCGCAACAAACTAAAATAGTTAAGGTATATCAAAAAATTATTAAACATTGCTGGCGTAGCCCTTAAGATGAGAAAAACATTGTGAGATTGTCATTTAAAAGGAACGCGCCATGAGCACCAATGCCATCCGAGTGCAGGTGGGGCCTGCTAACTATTTCTCTTTTCCGGGCGCTATCGACAAGCTGAGTGAGTTTTATCCTCCGGCGGCACTGGATCATGCACTGTGGATCTACGGTGAGCGCGCATTGGCGGCCGCCAGTGATTATCTGCCGGCGGCCTTCCACGGGACAAATGCGATACGCGCTGCATTCTCAACCCATTGTAGTGAAGCTACTGTCGCCGATTTGGTGCATAAAGCGGGCAGTGACCGCCAGGTGGTGATTGGCATTGGTGGCGGGGCGGTATTGGATACGGCAAAAGTGGTGGCGCGCAAATTGGGGGTGCCACTGGTTGCCATTCCGACCATCGCGGCGACGTGCGCGGCCTGGACGCCGCTTTCGGTTTGGTATAATGAGGCCGGGCAGGCGCTGAATTTTGAAATTTTCAACGATGCCAATCACCTGGTGTTAGTGGAACCGCGCATCATTTTGCAGGCCCCAGTGGCGTATCTGCTGGCTGGTATCGGCGATACACTGGCGAAATGGTATGAGGCGGTGGTATTGAGTCCACAACCGGAAACCTTATCTCTGACGGTGCGCTTGGGGTTACAGGCGGCTCTGGAGATCCGCAATGTACTGCTCAAGCAGAGTGAGTCGGCGCTACAGGCGGTTAAGCAGGGTGAACTGACGCAAGATTTTTTGGATGTCGTCGATGCCATTATTGCCGGTGGCGGCATGGTCGGTGGGCTGGGTGAGCGCTATACCCGCGTCGCGGCGGCTCATGCGGTGCACAATGGCTTGACGCTGCTACCCCAAACAGAGCACTTCCTGCATGGCACCAAAGTGGCTTACGGGATATTGGTCCAAACCGCACTGTTGGAGCAGGATGAGGCATTAACATCACTGATAGCAGCCTTTAATCAATTAGGTTTGCCAACGCATCTGGCCGCCCTGGATGTTGATATTAATGACCGCGATGGTATTGAGCGCGTAATTGGCCGAATTCTCAAGCCGAGTGAGTCAATCCACTACCTGCCGATTGCACTAAATTCAGACAAACTATGGGCAGCGATTGAGCGGGTGGAAATTGCGGCTCAACGCGCGCACAGCGCGGGAATAGGTGTCTAGATCAACCCACTAGAAGAATATTGTTTCTAATGGTTTAACACCTTGTTTTTTGCCCTCGAATTAGGGCAAAATAGGCCCATGCAATAACCGACGTTTAAACGCGTCGGTTATTTTTTTGCATTCATGTTTTCACAAATCAAGAGGCCGGACAACGATCCGGATAGATAAACAGGTCCGCGAGCGATTATTCACATACGAAAATCGCCGTTATGAGGAAAGAAAGATGGGGCAATTATTTTCATTGGCACCGGTGCCCACCGGTATGCGCTGCACATGCAGCGATTATGGCGCAGCAGGTATGACAAATACCCGTTACACCGCTCTGGTTTCCCCACTTACGTATCCCAGGCAGATACGAAGTTTCCCCGTCACCTCTGACCTTTGCACTAAACTTGCAAATCGGGTTAAAGGTATGGGGAGGCTGAATCATGACGCATAATGCTACTGTTGAAGTCGGCACCAATCAAACTGGCACCAACAACCGTGTTCAACTCAGAAAAACACTGACGTTGGTACAAGTGGTGATGATGGGTCTGGCCTATTTGCAGCCGATGACCATTTTCGATACGTTTGGCATTGTCTCCGGCCTGACCGATGGTCATGTCGCGACCTCTTACGCCATTGCATTGATCGCGGTGCTCTTCACGGCGATCAGTTACGGTAAACTGGTTAAGCGCTTCCCGTCTGCGGGTTCAGCTTATACCTACGCCCAAAAATCCATTAGCCCGAACGTTGGCTTTATGGTGGGTTGGTCATCACTGCTGGACTACCTGTTCATGCCGATGATTAACATTCTGTTGGCAAAAATTTACCTTGAAGCGATTTTCCCTGGTGTGCCGTCGTGGATTTTTGTTGGCGCACTGGTCACCCTGATGACACTGTTTAACCTGCGTGGCATCAATGTGGTGGCAAACCTGAACTCAGTTATTGTTGTGGTTCAGGTCGCTATCATGGTGGTCTTTATGGGCCTGCTGATTCATGGCGTTTATCAAGGTGAGGGGGCGGGTACGCTGGTTAGCCCACGTCCGTTCTATTCTGAGAATGCCCATTTAGTGCCGATGATAACCGGGGCCACGATCCTCTGCTTCTCATTCCTTGGCTTCGACGGCATCAGTTCGCTGTCTGAAGAGACACCGAATGCTGGCAAAGTGATCCCGAAAGCGATTTTCCTGACGGCATTGATTGGCGGCGTGATCTTTATTGTCGTCTCTTACTTCTTGCAGCTCTATTTCCCGGATATTTCGCGCTTCACCGATCCTGATGCGTCACAGCCGGAAATCATGCTGTTTGTGGCCGGCAAGTTCTTCCAGTCAGTGATTCTGTGCTTCTCCTGTGTCACGGTGTTGGCATCCGGTATGGCCGCCCACGCAGGTGTTTCACGTCTGCTGTATGTGATGGGGCGTGACGGCGTATTCCCAGAAAAAGTCTTTGGTTACGTGCATCCGAAATGGCGCACTCCTGCCATCAACGTACTGTTGGTGGGGGGCGTGGCATTGTCTGCCATCTCCTTTGATTTGGTGACGGCAACGGCATTGATTAACTTCGGTGCGTTGGTGGCCTTTACCTTCGTTAATCTATCAGTGATTTCACAGTTCTACATCCGTGAGCGCCGCAACCGCACATTCAGGGATCATTTCAGCTACTTGATCCTGCCGATGATTGGCGCAGGAACAGTGGGTGTACTGTGGATGAATCTGGAAAGCAGCTCAATGACCTTGGGGCTGGTATGGGGTGCCATAGGTCTGCTCTATATGATCTGGAAAACCCGCGCTTTCCGCCAAGCTTTGCCGCAGTTCAATGGTGAGCTGGCACAGTAATCTGCTTTGAAATTAGGTTATTGCTGACGAAAACGGAGCCTGATAGCTCCGTTTCAGACTGCTGGCAAACCCCGATGACTCGATCAATAACGGCGAGGGCAGGCAGAAGAGTAAAGCGTCCGCGCCAGGGAGGGCGCGGCTCGAGCCTCCAGGGAGGGATTTACGGCGTCTTTGCGATCTGCCTGTCCTCTCCGCTGTGGGTACTTTGTCAATAACCTCGCTAACTCACTAAGCCTTTTGCATAGTCAAATAGCGCTTTCAGCAGTGCCAACTTCTCTTTATCGTCTTCATACTGATTATAGAATTGCTCCAGTTGCAGCACGTAATCTTGTACTAGCTCTGGATTGAGTGCTTCACGGCGATGTTCCAGCCAGCGTTTCTGTTCACTGTCAGTCAAGGTGTTAGGATAGTTACGGGCGCGGAAACGAAATAGCAGCGGTTCCAGCCGTGGGTCTTGGAAGGTCAGATCCAGTGCGGGTAGATTCTGCGGCTCAGTCTGCAAAATAATCTTCATGGTGGCGCGATCAGCATCACTGAAAAAGCCGTTATACAGCTGCGCATCCACATCATCAGAAACGGCAAATGGCTCGGCTTCGGCAAATAGCGCGACCACTTTTTCACGAACTTGCGGGTTTTGTCGCAGCAGTTGCAGGTTTTGCAGGCAGCGTTGGCGGTCTATTCCCAGCCGTTCAGCATTTTCTGGCAGCAACGTTTTAGCCGGTGCCAGTACCGGGCATTTGTTAATATGCACCAGCTTTAGGGGGACTGCGGCATCCTGAGCGCTGAGTTTATCGCGGCGGGTATACAGGCGTTCACGCAGCGTATCACTATCCAACTCTAGCAATGGCGACATATCACCGGCCAAATCGCACATAATCACCGCATTTTTATTCTCGGGATGCCATGCCAGTGGCGCAACCCAACTGGTATTGCCCCGTGCGGCACCGAACATGCCGGAGACATGAACCAGCGGTGTCATCTCTGCGATATCAATCAATGCATTGATTTTATGCTTATTGCGGTGCTGATACAGGTAGTCGAACAGACGCGGTTGCGCCTGTTTCACCAATTTCGCCATGGCGATGGTGGCATGCACATCTGACATCGCATCATGGGCGTGCAAATGTTCGACGCCATTGGCCTTGGTCAGATGCTCCAGCTTGAAGCTCGGCAGGCCATCCTCATTTTCCGGCCAGATAATGCCCTCAGGACGCAGCGCGTAACAAGCGCGCATCACATCTAGCAAGTCCCAGCGGGAATTGCCCCCTTGCCAGCTATAGGCATAAGGGTCATAAAAGTTGCGGTAGAAAATATTACGGCTGACTTCATCATCGAAACGAATGTTGTTGTAACCCAGAATGCAGGTGCCGGGCACATTGAATGCCTGATGGATCTGGCGGGCAAATTCAGCTTCATTGACCCCATTAGCTAAGGCGTGTTGCGGGGTGATGCCGGTTATCATCACCGCCTCCGGCTGTGGCAGGTAGTCATCTGCTGGCGCACAGTAAATAACCAGTGGCTCTTCGATAATATTAAAATCTAAATCGGTGCGCACGCCGGCGAACTGCGCTGGCCTGTCCAGTGCGGGTCGCTGACCGAAGGTTTCATAATCGTGAACGTAAAATGTCTTTTGTATTGGCTTGTCTTTCACTGTATTTATATGCTCTTTGTTTGCCAAGTTTGTACATTAATTTCAATTGGTTGGTGTGTTTTATGTATTTCTATGTAGCTAAATGTATGCGCTGGTATATTGATGTTTAAGATAGTCCATGTGATATTGAGTACCAAGTTAGTACAAAATCACCATTTATGTTGAGTACAAAAAATAAAATGGCTATCAGTGATACGAAACTACGCTCTCTCTATGGTAAACCATATTCAGGAGCACCAGAAGTAACGGATTTGGACGGGCTAGGAATAAGGGTATCACCAAAGGGTGTAATCACTTTTCAGTATCGCTTTCGATGGGAAGGGAAGCAACACCGCATTGGCTTGGGGCGCTACCCAGCAATAACTCTAAAAGATGCTAGAAACAAAGTTGCCGACTTTCGTGAAAATTTAGCTTTAGGATTAGATCCTCGGCTGCTCATTAGTCAAAGCAAAAACACGAAAAGTCCAACAGTCAAAGACTGCCTCACATATTGGGAAGAGACATATGTGAACGTTTCCCTGAGAGATAAGACGCAGCAACTTTATAAATATACTGTCATAAAACACATGTCTAGCGCCTTTCCCGGCGTGTCAGTTGATAAAATAACAGTTCGTAATTGGATGGATTTATTTACCGAAGAAGAAAAAATAAATCAGAGGCGTGCTCGCCATCTTCTGGTACAGCTTCGCTCAGCAATTAATTGGTGCATTAGGCGTCAATATATTGATGACTGCAGCCTTATGAAGATCAGCCCTCGGGATATTGGTGAAAAGCCAGCGGTGGGTGACAAGGTTCTTACTTACAACGAATTGGCTCGCATATGGCTGGCCATTGAGCGTAGTAGAGCCTCAACATCTAACAAATTACTTCACCAAATGCTTATGTTGTGGGGGGCTAGAAACGGGGAGTTAAGGTTATCAGAGCTTAGTGACTTTAACGAAGAGGATAAGCTCTGGACTGTGCCGGCAGAAAAATCCAAAACAAATAAAGTCATTCGCCGACCGCTTTTCAGCCAGATACTTCCTCTTTTTGAGAAAGCAAAACTGACTTATGGCAGTGTACTATTTCCGGGGCAAAAGCTTAACACGCCAATGACAATAGCTGCCGCTAATCGTTATATTGGCAGGATCAGAGAGGTTGTTGATGCTGGGGTATGGACGGCGCACGATTTCCGGCGAACCCTTGCTACTAGATTGTCCGAGGAAGGGGTGGCCCCGCATGTCATTGAGAAAATGCTGGGCCACGAACTTGGCGGTATCATGGCTGTTTACAACAAACATGACTGGATTGAAGAGCAGTGCATTGCTTATGAACTCTATGCCGAGAAAATATTTTGGCATATCAAGAAGCTCGCTGGTTAACCCCACCGTTGAGAATCCACCGCTCAACCTCTGCCAATAAGTATTGCTTTGGATGAGTCCTTACTGGTAGAGGGAAATTATAAATCTTTGTGTACTTCCAGATTGTCATGCGAGAAGAGATTCTGAGCTTAGCCATCACTTCTTTTTCTTCAATCATATCGGTGCTAGACATCAGATATCTCCATCACGAAATCAGTAATAGTTGCTTTACCTATCATGGCCCACAAATACCAATGATCGTAATAATCACCTTCATCTTCTGCCTCGGTGCTTCACAAGTGTCTGAGTGTCATCTTCGAGATTATTCATCAGCTGTTACTCCCTTCGCCACATATGCGGGATGAAAAAAATGCCATTTTCACGTAAGCATTCACACTGCTTCTTGGGTTGAACAAAACCAGTGATCTCTTTCAATTCAGTGTGAGTCAGTAGTTTGGTCATTGGTCTTTCCTCAATAGGAAAGGGCGCGACAATGCTACGCCCTTATTATGGTTGCTTGGTCTTGGGTGGCAAGGGGCTATATTTGTTAAGCGGCTATAATTACGTCATGACAATGTGAGGGTAAATGCCATGTGTGGTCGTTTCACTCAAATCAAGACCCGTTTTGATTACCTTGAATTTCTTGCATCTGAATTGGAATTCAGCGGTGCTCTCGATCCCGTTCCTATTGGCAGATACAACGTTGCTCCAGGTGCTCAAGTCCTTCTTCTCAGCCAACGTGAAGATGAACTACACCTAGACTCGCTAATGTGGGGGTATGGTCCTGAGTGGTGGCGGCAAATGGGCCGCGTACCAGTTATCAACGCACGAATAGAAACAGCAGCAGAAAGTCGGATGTTCAAACCATTGTGGTGCCATGGTCGCGCGTTGGTGATGGCTGATGGTTGGTATGAATGGAAGAAGTCGCCGGCGGATCCGAAGATTAAGCAGCCGTGGTTTATCTACCATGAAAATCAAACCCCGATCTACTTTGCGGCAATAAGTCGGTTTCATCCCGATGAGAACGAGCGACCGGGTGATGATGGCTTTGTGATAGTGACTGCCGCTAGTGATTCGGGGTTGTTGGACATTCATGATCGGCGACCCGTTGTCTTACCACCAGATGCTGCCCGTGAATGGATGAGTCCGGAGATTTCACCGGAAAGAGCAAAAGAGATTGCCTTGGCGGCGCTGACGCCAGCAGAAGAGTTCGACTGGCATCCAGTGACAAAGAAAGTAGGCAACATTCGCAATAATGGTCCTGAACTTATCGAACCGTTAGATGCCCTCTTTCATCACTCACCTGACAACGGGTAACTCAGACCATTGGGTGGTATAGGAAGGCGATAACATCTCTCGCTTCATCTGCCAGGACTTCTCAATGCCCTGTCCGGCAAACCACACCTTTCCTTTCCCTGATTTATTAATGTCGTCAAGAACAGCCATCAGCGTGGCACTATTCGCCTTTGGCTGGTTATCATCAAATAGCCCCAATTGTGCTACGCCCTGGCTGTAGAAATCACCCAACATCACCCCGCCTTTTTGATAACGATAGCCATCCTTCCATATCGCATCAAGACATCCCAATGCTGCTGCAATAATGTCACGCGAGTCTTGGGTCGGGATGTGAAGTTTAGTACTCACAATGTTGCCGTAGTAAGGCTCATTCAGGGCGAAAGGACTGGTTTTGATAAAGGCTGATATATGTCTGCAATATTGATGCTCGCCGCGCAGCTTTTCAGCAGCGCGCACGGCATACCCACAGATAGCTTCGCGCATATCCTGATAACTGGTGATCCTCTCACCAAAGGATCGGCTGCACACAATCTGCTGTTTAGTTGGTGCGAACTCTTCCAACTCAAGGCATTGCTCACCATTAAGTTCTCTGACCGTTCGCTCTAACACCACATTGAAGTTTTTACGTACAAACTGCGAATGTGTGTCCGCTAGCTGCAATGCCGTGTTGATCCCAAGCTGGTTCAGTTTTTTACCAATGCGACGGCCAATACCCCAGATATCTTGAACTGGCGTTATTGCGAGTAGTTTCCGCTGCCTGACAGGATCGGATAAATCCAACACACCGCCAGTTTTACTCCACTGCTTGGCTGCATGATTAGCCAGCTTAGCCAGCGTTTTAGTTTGGGCAATGCCAACACCAACGGTAAGCCCCGTCCACTGTAATACCTGCTGCCGGACGTCACGACCAAACTGATCCAGACTCATGCAATTATTGACCCCAGATACATTCAGAAACGCCTCATCAATTGAGTATATTTCCGTAGCCGGAGACATAGATTCCAGTACAGTCATAACCCGATTAGACATATCAGCATAAAGCTCATAGTTGCTGCTGAAGGTTACCACACCATATTTCTGGATCAGATTGCGCATTCTGAAATAGGGCTCGCCCATCTTAATACCCAGTAATTTGGCTTCACGGCTGCGGGCTATGACACAACCATCATTGTTTGAAAGGACAACAATCGGTTTCCCCTGCAAGTCCGGCCGGAATACAGACTCACAGGAGGCATAAAAGAATTAACGTCAGCGAGGGCAAACATGTGCTGCCTCGTTAATGACATATCTCACCACGCCGAACGTTTCCAAGTCGTTGCCACCATCATTCAAAATGATAGGGGAATAGTCTGGATTCATCGCCTCAAGTTGCACAATAGGATGTAAGCACAGTTTTTTTACGGTGAACTCCCCTCCGATTGCCGCGATAATAATATCGCCATGTTGTGCCGTGATACTGCGATCGACGACCAACAGAGAGCCATCATAGATCCCTGCGCCCGTCATTGAATGACCCGACACTCGCACAAAGTAAGTCGCTGCCGGGTGGGCTATACATAGCTCATTCAGATCCAATGGTCGCTCGACATAATCCGCAGCAGGACTTGGAAAGCCAGCGGAAATCATTTCGGTAAAAAGTGGGATTGTAATGATTTCCCTTAGTGCGGATAGTTGATAAAAGATCATTTTCAAACACCAATATAACTGTATTTATATACAGTATAACTCATCAGGAATGATAGCAAGGGTCAATCTAAAGGGGAGGACATATCTCCTTGTGACTAATGCTATTTTTTTCTGATGGATTGAAACCCATTTTACCGAGTGTTTTATTGGTGTGGTGTTGTTAGTTGAATGCTTAACTGCTGACGGCGGCCAAATCGGAGAAAGTGCTGCGCCAAATGTGACCACTCGTAATTCCGAGTGTTTTCGCTAAATCTGCCATAGCCTTTAACTTGTTATCTCCAAATCCAGCAGGGGACTCTTGAAGATTTACGAAATCCTTTCTGTGGGCGCACCACGAATTTCTGTCTTTAGCAATTTCAACTCCGACAACTTCCGCGAATTTGTCTGCATCTGTATCGTTGCATTTCCATTTATCTGCCAACTCATCTATACGAGATTGGTTAGCACCTAAAGCCATAGCTTCAACTAGAAGTTCCCATGCACTTTTTCTGTTATGTGGGTCTATTGCCCATGCACATAGAGCAAGGTCTGAATCTCGAATGTCTGCGATAGCGTCTGGGTCTGGTTTATAAATAAGCTCGCCATTTACGTGTAAGTAATACCAACCGATTATGCTCATGCTCATTTCCTTGTGTTTGGCCCACAGCAAAACACCGGCGACGGTGTCAGTTCTTTACTCTGGGGATTGGTGGGGTGGGTTAATGCCCTGCATTAAATCAGTGTTTCTGTCTGCAAGCTTGTGCCAATTAGCATCATCTTGCGCCATTGCTTCTGCAACAGATCGCCAGTCTGTTATCTCTTTCTGTGCTGCTTCCCGTTGGGCTATCTGCGTTTCCAAATCAGAAACTGAAACAGTCACTTCATCGGGACCGACCAACTTAGCGAGAGCCACTTTGCTTTTGAGATAATTAATATCCAACTCGTCGAGGGTATTCACCATGACTCCCAAACTTGATCCTTGGCCGCAGAATATCCGTCTGAATATGCGCTAACCCATAGCAATTCTTCTGGCGTGAAATCCATGCCATCCGCTGGAAATGAAACGAGACGCATACTTAAAATATTGAATGATGTTGTGAGCTCGCGAGAAAATTTAGCCAAGAACGCTGCGTTTAATTTGTCGGCAAATGAGTCATTAAGTTTGCGATGGCACTTTTCAATCTTGGTAGTCATATCATTCATCCCTCAGGCTGGCGGCGAATGTGATAGCATAATTTGAAGCGAATCTTATCCATTCCTAATCATTCTCTTCGTAATGCATTTGCTGATCTTCAATATTCGCGACCAAACCATCAACCCCCTGAGCCATTATCTCGTTAATTATCTGAGTAGTGGCGGGCATTTGCTGTTTAATGATTTCCAGTGCCTGGGCATGATTTAACTGTCCAGTTTGATGAGTATTGGCCCAGTCACTTAATTGGCTATCAGATTGATAGTTTGGAATATCAATATGTACTCCCTCTATATTGTCCAATAGCCAATCTCTGGCACTAATAAGACGCCCGGCTTGAATAAGTGTCAGTGCTGCAATAGACCCAATCACTAACCGGTTTATTAACCATGCGCCAGATAACTCCCGCGCTGCCTTTTCTTGTAGCTGAATATTTTCAGCGGCCAGTATTTGATGTTTTTTTTCCAGATCTGCAATGGTATTTTTGGCCTCGAGATAACTCTCTAGTACCACGGGTAATAGCCCTGATTCAGTTGCGTGAAACAGTTCCCCAGAAGATTCCACTTCAGCTTCACGGGGGCTTGCCTTTATTATCGATATTATTTGGCCCATTTTTTTAGCCTCGCCATTAATTCAGGGTCAATGGGTAAACAAACATATTCAGGCGGCAAGCCTTGCTGCTGAATATCAGCAAGGCAATTAATCTGGTCTGAGTATATATATCCCTGTAGTTCATACTTGCAGGGCTGAAATGTAAAACAGACGTATAGAAACAATCCAAACATGGGATGACTCCTTAATTGAATAAATAATCCCCAGCCTATTGGCAGGAATAGAGTGAATAGTGACTGGGGATTAATCGCTGTTTGAAACGATATTTGGCTAAGGTCACAATGACACTACGGTCAGTTTTTAGTCGTTACCTGGGTATTTCATCTTTTTTGGGTTTTTATCCCACAACAGTAGGCTTCCACCGTAATAGAGTGCCAGAACCAGTTTATCAAACCGACTGTAGGCATTAATTACCGCTTTGCCGAGTACTCCATTTTCCAGATGCCCGGCGAAGAGCTCGTAAACAGGCATCCCATCATGCAGCATCACTATTTTTCCATCAGGTCCGTGGTGATATTTTGCTGAGAATGCCAACATGGAATCACATTCGTGAGGACCCCTTTTTATTTCGTTGGAATAGAGACTTTGGCGAGATTGTTCAGGTTGTAAGCCAATCCAGATGTAGTCACCGTTCTCGAATTCACTGACAATAACCTGCGGGGTTTTCCACCGCTCCTCAATCGCGCGCGCGTGATTTTCTTCAATAAACGCTGCCCAGAGTTCTGAAGCCAAGATAAATTTAGGAATGGCCCCATCTTGAATAAACGCAGTCACTAAATCAGTCATACGTTCAACGATATTGGCCTCGATGCGTGAGGTTGCCCAGGCATCCCGTATGGATTGAATAATCAGTGAGTTATAGTGCTGTAAATCGACAATGTTGGAAATATTTGTCGGTAAGGCGGCCTTAAATACGTCAGCCAGTTGCTTGCCGAAAAGACCGCCTAAGTGGAAGGTGTCATTCACTATGTTAATCAGCATTTTTTCGATGCCGTTATTGATGATCGTCACTGCCTGAGGGCCATTGGCAAATTGGATACAACGCTCAGTGAGTAACGCGGAAAGGGTTAATTCAGTTGATGGTTGGCAGACAGGCTCTGTTTGGTGATTCATACCGTCCATTTTTTCATTGGTCATGGTTCAGTCCTCAGTGACAAGTTACGGGGTGGGGCGGAGGCAAGGTGTTACCGGCTACCTTATTTAGAAAAGGGGTCATCGTCTTAATCGCCAGAACTTAGGATGTTCAACCGCTTTTCTCATGGCTTCACGTTTTTTGTTCTTGTGAACATAACTTCCGCGACGGTCAAAAAAATTGAAACGGGCCTTACCGAGCAGGTTGGTATGCTTAATGACAACACTGCCATCTGTGAGCGTGTAAACACACTTAGTTCCATTATTTAGCCGCTCCAATCGCGTGACATAGATTTTCATGAGTCAGTCCTCAGTCTGGTTTTTCACGTGTGGTTGTTTATCTATGGGAGTGATCGGTTTGCCGCGGTGCGGCATTGGGGTGAGTGTGGCCGTGATAGGCTTCATATGCTTGATGGAGAGTCCGCCAGCCCGATTTTTGACGCTAACGACAACTGTGCCATAGCTTGATTCCCAAGCTTTGGTGCGTGTTACGACCTCAACACTGTCAGGGATCCCCCGCACAGGGAAATAGTCAAAGTGGCTTCCCACAGGGTATTTTTGGTTAAATAGCTCAGCAGATAGAGTGTTTAGAAAATAGCTCATGGTTTCACTCCCCTTTGTTTCTTATGGCGATCAATTCCGCGTTTCATGATGATTCGCTGTGGGTTGAGATAAATGGTATTCCCGTGGCGATCAAAAAAATTGAAGCGGGATTTGCCTGGTAAGCTCAGGTATTCAATAGCCACGCTGTCGTTCGTGAAGGTGTAGATACGTTTGGTTCCGTTGTCCTGAAACACCAATGTACGGACGTCAATTTTCATTAGCTGTCTCCTTTCGCGTTTTCGCGCTGTTGAGAAGCGGCGGATTGTTTGATGGGGCATAGGTCAGACCTCACTGTTGAAGGCGCATCTCTATTGCAACGGCTAAACCTCCCGACGTAATCGGTTGATAATGTCTCTTCTGGAAGGGATGCGGAGTTGGTGGGCTAATTGCCATGCTTTGCGCTGGTTCTGGGTTTTATGTTTCAGCATTTTGCGGATAGTGGCCACTGGAATAGCGGTATCACTGGCAATCAAGTTTTCATTGTGGCCAGCGCGGTGAAACTGATAGATAGCCAGTAAAACGTCCAGTGAGTAGCGCTTACGAATGCCGATATTGACCGTATTCCCCTGAGATAAGCCGCGCCATTGTTCACCTTCGGGATAAATCGGCTTTGGCATTGGCTGGTAAGGGTTACCACTACGGATTTCCGAGCGACAGTGCATTAGCCAGATGATGCAAGCGGTATAGTCACCCCAGTCATCTTCTTTGAAGTGGCTGCCGGTGCTCAGGTTCAGTTCTTTATCCATGATTAAAAGGTTGTATTCGTCAGACTCAGTATTGAGTTGTTCAATACAGAGGGGGCGTGTCTGGTTGAGTAAAACAGATGTACTCACAATTGAACGTTGTGTGGTGTCAGTAGCCCGCTCAATGGCAAGGTCTAGCTGCGAGCGAGTAGGGTGCAGGGATGACTCCAGCACACTGGCAGTTGTGGCCTGTGTGGTCATGATGGGTTACCTGTGGAATGCCTGCCGGGGCAGGTTATGAAAGGTTATTGCGTGATAGAGAAATAGCGGATCCGGCCAGCTTTTACCGCGTTGTACAGGCGGTTAACTGTTTCAGTAGTAAGCTCAATTCCTGCCGCCACTAAATCAGCATCAATTTGGGCAATCCAATTAGCTGGCTTGTCTATTGTTGCCGCATTTGCTGTTTTACCCAGTTGGTCAGGAAAACTCACCGAACCCGCAGGATGCAACGGCTGATGGGGAGTTACTGCTGTGATTACGGTAGCGGTTTCTGTTACGAGCGCTACGGCGGCCAGTTGCCGTTTTTTCAATTCTTCTTGTTGTTGCTCTGCTTGTTGTCGCTGCTGTTCCTCAATCTGTTTTTGCCGGGTAATGCGTTGATCAATCATCAGCGCCAGATGTTCGTGCTCAAGGGCAATTATCTGGTTGATGTCAGCGAACAGATTTTTATAAGCTGGTTCAATATCAGCAAATAGCACTAAGTTGGACTGATATTTCTCACCTAATTGATTCGCGGCTATCTTGGCGCGGGCCAGTTCATCGTTGGCAGCACTCTGCAAAGAGGTGAGGGTTTTCTTTCCTTTGATAGCAGTGGCAAAATCAGCCGGAATAGCGGGCAGGGTGACAATAGCCAACTGGTTATTGATACCGGCAATGTGCTCAGCAAGAGCGGCTTTTACCTTATTCAGTATTTCAAGGCGAATAGCTTCTTTGCGCAACTTAACGAGTTTTGATAGGTCTAGCCGTTTGTTTCGCATTTCATCGCGCAAGGTATCAATGGTGCGGAAAAGTAGATCAATCTGCTCAGTCTTAGACAGTGCCTGCTGTTTAATCAGATCCAGCTCTTTCTCTGCTTTTTCACAGAACTTAACGGTTTCTTCTGCGTCAGCGAAGTCCTGATCGGTCACCAGATTAGTGTTGATAGATTGAATAAAGGCCAGCGCCTGATTCTGGTAGACTGTCAGGTTTGACTCTTTTACCGCGCCCTCGATCTCCACCAATAGGGCCGGGAGGCGCATTAAGGCTTTGCCTTGTGGGATATCTTTTATCTCAGGGGCTGTGTAACCGTTCAAATCCTGCTCAAATTGCTGCCAACCCGCCATCAAAGCTTCACGGCGACCAGGTACCGGTAAATACTCCATCCACACAAAGTTATCTTCAGTGCCATCTGATACCACAAAAATGACTTTTTCGGCATCACTCACGAGAAGTTGTTGTTCCAACTGCCAGTAATACTCTGGCGGTAAGTCTTTATTTTTCACCGCCAGCGCCAGTGTGGCATTCCACATTTTGTGCTCGAACAGCATATCTTCCATCATGGTCATGCCATCAAAGGAAGCCAATAAATAGCCATCATCATCGATGGCGGTTGCCGGGAATAATTCGCTGCCGATCATGGATTCTACGATGACCCGTGCTGTGGCCTCCTGCGCGTGACCTTTATCAAACAAGTTGGTTTGTACCCAATCGCTGACTTCTCGTTCTGATCCGGTCGCCTTCATGTTCAGCAATTCATCGCGGCGCATCTTGCTGGAAGCTGCCATCATCACTGGCGCTTCACTGGCGGTGAAATGGCGACTACGTAGGGCGTGCCATTCGGGCGTGCCTTGTTGGGCATTAATGATTTGCATCTTCCGCCTCCAGATGTTCGATAGTTTTGATTTGTGCCGAGGTGAGGGTGTATTTGCTTTCGATGGTGTTGATGATTTGCGCAGCGGTTTTCTTGCCTTTACTGATTAGTGTTGTCCAGTCAGCTAGGGCGCGTTGGAATTGTTCCGCGCTGTATTCTGGCAGTGCCTGCGGCTGGCTTGGTTGCTGACTACCTTGGTTGTGTTCTTTACCTTCATTCACATCAAGACTTTTACCTTCCATTTCTTCTGCTGTTGGTTGCTGACCAATTTCCGGCCACCCTTTACGCAGTGCCTGCGCTTCGGCGCACTTGGCTAATTGCCCATAGGGCCGCTTTTTCCACATGGCATTAGGTGCCTGGGTATCGCGGCCAGCAGTGGCATAGTTTTCTAGCCAATACTCTTTCGCACTGAATTCCACGATGGTGCCGTTAGGCATGAGTTTGCTCAGCGTGTATTTGCACCACTGAGGGAAAGTGATTTCTACCCCATTAAGCCTTTGTGTGATATCCGGGCCAAACTCTGGCTCTTGTGCGCCGGCATAGTTACCGGAGCGACTAGCTTGTATGCGATATAGCCCTACACCGGGCATCACCACATCGCGCCATTCGTTTTTACCGGTTAACGCATCTTTCACGCTCATAGGAACCAAATGCACCGGCTTCATCAACGGATCTAACTGGCGGGCGCGGCAATAACTCACCGCCATGATGACTGAATCGTCTTTAGCGCCGGGGTAAATACTGTTTTTCAGCGCGTTCCAAGTGGGTTCGTCAATATCCAACCCAACCACGGCGGGCGGGAGATTACTGGTTGTTACTGCTTGGGTCATTGGCCAGCCCTCAGATTTTGACAGCGATAGCCAGAAACATGAACGCACCTAAAACACAGGTGAAGAAGAATTTCAGGCCAGATTGGTTGGGGTAGTGGTGGATGTTGTCGCTGCTAACACGATGGCGATATTGGAGTTTGTTGATGAATTCAATAGTCATGGTATGCTTTCCCATGGTTGGGTTTGGTCACTCAACCACGCTGATAATAATCCTCGTGGTTATTGTTCAGTCCTCAGTAGGTTTGCGGTTGGTCCCGCACGCCTGGGATAGCCCTGGCTTAATCGCTGGGGCTTTTCTCTTTATTGGAGATGGATAGTATGAAAAGACAACTTGCAGCTTTATTGGCAGTCATTCTTAGCATTCCATCAGCGTTTGCTGTCGATATTCCAGCGATGGAAAAGGTCATGCGTGAAGGTATGCAGAACCCGAAAACAGTGGAATATCGGTCAATCACTGAAGTCACCAACTCTACCGGCGAAACGTTTGTTTGTGGTGAGGTCCGTATTACAGGGGAAAATAGTCAATTAACTGATTTCATTCCTTTTGCTTATACTCAACACAAAACGATCTATGTGAGTTCAGATCTTTCTAAGAATGAGAAAAGTGAGTATCGTCTGACTGGATGTGAAGGCAAAGAATTAGAGGCATCTTGGTATAAGACGCTAACGGTATTAGATACAAACTGCCTTGCTGCTTTTCAAACGCTAAACGCCTATTTTAGCGAAGAAAAATCAGACGAGATTGCTATCGCCACAGGCGTCAGCGTTTGGGATGATTTCGATAAAAAAACAGGAAAATCAGTTGATGCTGAATTTAATAAATCGGCCTATTACTATTTAAAGTCGGTATTAAATTATGCGAAGACTAAACCAGAATTGGGGGCGAAAATTAAAGTAGATCCAATAGCGACAAGGAATGAATTCCTTACTAATTGCAGATCAGTTATTATTAATGAGGCCATCAAATAATTTTTGTGGTTATTATTTCTAGTCTATGAAGGTGGTTTGTGTTGCATCTAACTCCATGGCTCTTTCTGCCTTGGCAACACGGAGAAATATTTCCTCCTGAACCTCATCCAGATAGAGTTCCATGGCAGTTGTTTCGGTAAGTGCCGCAAGATAATGGGTACTGGCACCTGCAATAAAGCAGCTGTTTTTGACAGCAGATTTAAAAGCATTGAGCATTTTTGAGTGGCGGCGTAAAAACTCAATCCGCTTTCCTAACTCCTCTTGCTCATCAGGATCCGAAATCAATAGGCGGTCATATTGTTCCAGCGATTGCTCAACCATTCGCTGATAGTTGTATTCATTCACGATGCACCTCGCTTATCAGGTTGAGAGATAGTCTTCACATATCTGTTTCGCTTGTTGGCACTGTTTAATGTCAAACCAACCAAAGTGGCATTTCTCTGCGGTGATCCCCATTTTTTCAGCTAACCATCCATATGCCTGAGAGCGGGACATAAGCCTTGATTGCCAAATACACTCAAATGGGTTTTTGCACTCCTTTCTGGCTTGCCGGGTGGCTTTGTCAGCCAATGTCCCTAAAGGAATTGCCGTGAATGGGTGCAATCCTACATACGCGCCACAACCTTGGCATAAATAGACATAAGGCCAGTCGCTGTAGTCGCGGCCATAAACGTCTTGATGTGTGGCGATTTGAACGTTACCAGAGCAAAAATGGCACTCTGTAGGGGCCGGAAGAGGATTTTTTACTCGGGCGGTCGCTGTTCGACTTGGATTGGTCGGGGTCTTAATTTTAGAGGTATCCAATATGTTTTCCTCAATGGTCTTACTCATGCGGTCATACTGATTAGGCGCATGGTGAAAGAGTGTTGATTAGTCGTCGTCTTTCTTTTCATTAATACGCTGGAATGGATAACGATCAGTATCTGGCTTGATGTAGCGGTAGAAGTGGGAGCCAATTGATTCAGCACCGGAGAATGCCGCGTAATCATCAGCGGACACATTCTGGTAGTGATACAGGGCTGCCGGTTCACCCTTCGACTTAAAACGAATCGCCAGAGTGTTGCTAACTGGGTCATGGCCGATGCTGTGGATCTGGGAAGATTCAATCTGCTTCATACTAATTGCTGGTAAATTGCTCATATTGGTTCCTTTTAGGTAAAAAAAAGAGCCACAGCCTAAGCTGTAGCTCCGAGGGTTTATTTTGCTTTCTTGCTAATGAATGGCTAACGCACACCACGCGGTAATTGACTGCAACCGCGTATCTTCTGGCGGGCAACGGCTGCAATCCGTTTCTCTGGATCTGCTGAGATGCGGGGCTTACTTGGTACGGCTGGCAAATCTGGCATCGGTTTACACCGCACCAAAACTAACACTGCTTTTTCAACGCGGTTACTTTCACGCTTAGCCAATGCCTGGATATGGGCATTGCGTTTTTTTGCCATACGCTTTTGACGAGATGTTGTAGTCATTGGTCAGTCCTCGGTTGGTTTATGCCGGGATATTTACCCACGCCCGGCGCGTGCTATCCTTGCTGTCACCACAACAAGTAAGGATTTAAACTATGAAAGGTCCGTTCGAAGGTGTTTGTCCGCTATGTGAGTCACCAGTAACTTATCTTTCTGATGATCATGGAAACGTTCATCGCTATCAATGCGCGGTTTGCAAGAAGGTACATGTCAGCCGTAGAGCTGAGAATTTACTATTTAATGAGTTCTCCAACAGAAGAATAGAGTTATCGGAGATCTCGGCTGCTTTGGATGACGAAGAGGCACTTGATATTTCTTATGATCTTGAGGATGGAAGACTGGTCATTAAGAGTAAGGTTGTAAGGATTTAATACCCAGGCGGTAGAGACGAGGGAAGATAATCACCGTCCCATGCTACGCCTGCAATGGTCAGTCGAGTTCCGTTATCATCCTGAAAAACTTCAGCTGATGAATGCCCGGCTTCTTGGTTTTGGATCATGTCCGCATAACGATGAAGCGCTTGTGCTAGTAATGGCGTGAACCTTCCATCGCCGATCGTGTCGTTTTCTGCGTAGATCATTGCTATTCGTTTCATGCTGTTATTCCATTTGTCTATCACCGCTGTACCTTCATCAGCACCGAATGCTGTTCTTAATCACCTCGCCAAACCTACCGAAGTATGGTGTTGGTTTATTAGTACTGATTTAGTGGGGATTTCTCAGCGCATTAGCGAGGTTCGTTTAGATGATTCCCGATTACTTTTTCGGGTTGTACTTTTCCATTGCTAAAACCAAACTGGATATTCTTGAACGCACTGTTGGTATATCCAAACCATTCCTTACTGCCTCATTGAGTGCCGACAACTCTTGTGACCATGCAGCTATCGTATCCCTGAATTGCTTAGACCGGCTAAGCTGCCTTTTTCTACTGCTTTCCATTTGTGATATGGCAAGCTCTTGCTCTATCTGGAATTTACTTTTACCTGCCGCTATCGCTTCATCAGCGATGATAGTCAATTCTGCTTTTAGTAATGGGTGAAAATATTCAGCACCCAAGATTATTGCCTTTTTATCTGGCACCTGAAGAAATAAGCACTCCGTGGATTGTTTGGTTTTTTCATCGTAACAGGTGATTTCAACAGCTGGTATGGCACCAAACTTATTAACCCTCACTACGGTGAATGTCATAGGGCTTTTCAATGGCAATACTCCTTATTGGAAACTAACCCCTTGCTGTTAGCGTTGCTGTTTTTTTACTCCTCACTGAAAATATAGCCACTTCTGGCAAACACGTCGCGCCATCGGTTATCGGCTTGCGTTTGAACTCATATTCGAAAAGATACGAAGCGCGGAGAATATGCATCTTGTACGCCTTAACGCGACCAAAGGCTTTTCTGGCAATCATCCTCAGTGGGGCGGGTGAGTAACCAGCGCGTCTAACCAGTGAGACTGATTGAGTGTTAACCTGATACTTGCGACCAACTGATAGAGGGTTAGCGCTGACCCATGCTTGCTGCTTTGCTCTGCGATATGCATCACGACGGCTGCGTGTATTTTCTTTGATAGTGTGCGGCTTAATCATGTTGTTCTCCTAGATAGCTTTGGTAGTGTGGTGGCCGGTGCTGATATCCGGCATGTTGGGTACGCCACGAAATGAATCTCATGTTGCACGCCCACGACCTCGGAAAGACTGGGGACCAGTTACATTCGTGTGCACGTCAGTCTGCGCATTCACCACACCCAAACCTATCTCGTTTGGTTATTTGCACTTTTCAGCGCTCGATTGAGTTGTTCACTTCCTGTCATGCTTTTGGCTTCCTGCCGTGTTGCTGAAATTGATATTGTACTAATAGTGCATTTAAATCAAGAACCATAAGTACAATGTAAGAGTGTGATTGTGTACTTGTGGTTTAATTTATTGAATTTAAAGTGAATTAAATTTAAAAAAAATTCAGATATGACACTTCGCACCCAGCCATCAGACGTGAAAAGTGTGAGGTGAGTAGTGTTTAACGCGGGTAGGGTGGTGAGATTGTCAGATTACAGGCACAAAAAGCCCGGCAGCGGGGCCGGGTTAGGCTTGCTCTTTATTAATTGCATCGAAAATATCATTGTTTAGCTTCTGAATTTCAATGAAGTTGACGACAAAAAAGATTGATGAATAGAGCATTAACAAGCATAAAAAAATAGGAAAACTAAAGGTTAATTCAACTAGATAGTGAGTATGAATCTCATATTTTGCATCAGTAAGATATTGATTTAGTATGTAATATACTGTTAGCAGGCCAAAGTGAATGAGAAATGAGTTTCGGACATGCATGATGCTTGCCCTTAACTCTTTCAGGTAGCCTTTATTTTTAATCCCATTAGGGTTAAAAGTAACGATCAGCCCAATACCTACTGAAAACATAATGCCAGCAATAGTGAAAATTGTGGACGAAAAAAATGCATCCGGGCGAACATTCCAGATTGAACTGGTGAGAATGGTTATCACCAGTATGATGAACGAGCTAAGTGCGATTTTTTTCATTACCTAATTCTATCAGGAATCTGCTCATCTCTTGAAGCAATTGTTGCTCTACGATTTTACCTGATTGAGTGGTTTCAATTTTAACACTTTTAGTCAAAAGAAGATCCTTACCTTTCACTTCGGTTTTGTTGTCTTTCCTTTTGAATGTGACATTGTCTAAATCACTTACGGGTTTTAAGTATGCTCCCAAGATTTTTTTATAGTCATCCTCAGACATCTTCCGAGGTTTTTTGAATTTTATCAAAAGTTCGGCAGATATCATTTGACTGAGTGTTATATCATCGAGCGTACTTGCTTCTGATATTGTATTTTTAATTATTTCAATAACTTTTTTCCCTAACCTTATAGTCTTGTAAGCCTCTGTAGTTGCAGGTAGGTTATTGATTGGCTGCTGCTCACTATCTACGTCAGCTACAGGAACAGATGGAGCTAACGGTTCTGGATCTCTAACAATGATACTTTTAAGGTCACTTAATTTTGTTTTATCTTTTGGTGATATTAAAGGGGTAAACTCGAGCAATTCGTTATTTGTAAACCAACTTAGATATGTCTGTAACCGTATGATTGTTTTATTTAAAGCAAGATTGGTTACAACAAAATCATCATTTAGAGCAAAGTAATAATGATTTTTGCATATAGCAGAAGTATCAATATGGGCGGTTTCGATATCATCCATAGTGAAAGTTTCTTTTTCAAATAAGGTGTCTGTGATGTGCTGAACATCGTTCTCAGAGCTTATTCGCAACATTGTACAAAAGATTGATTTACTTGCTGGTGAGTCCTTAAAATACGAAATAAGGTCTCTCTCTTTATTAGGGTCATCATTATTGAGAATCATGCAACGATCTTTCGCTACTTTCACCTCAACTAGTCTTGATACGAGTATGGATTTGGCATCACTAGATGCTTTAGAAATATGGGGATTCTTAATTTCAAACGCACGAAGTGTAATATCCTTAGGTTTCGTTTGAACAGCAACTTCCTTCTCTTCCTCTGCCATTATTTTTTCCTTTCCTTCCCCTGAAGTAAGAATGCGCTCCGGTCTTTGCCAGATTCGCTGTATTTGTTTACCCACCCCTCTATGGGCTAGCAGTGGGTTAGCTGAATGTCTCTTCGGGCCATTGTGCCTTAACTACTTTGCCAATGATCCGGCAGTTTTCATTGCACTCAATACTTTGGTAACGAGGGTTAGGGTTTAGAGGCTCTAGCCAAGGCTTGCCATCCTCCCAAACGAACTTCTTGAATGTCACTTCTGAATCACCATAAATACCGGCAACGCAGTAATCACCTGGTTCAACCTCTTCAGCAGGGTCAACCAAGATCAGCATTCCCTCTGGAAAACTAGGCTTACTACCTGATGGAGCAGTCATAGAATGACCGGACACCTCAAGCCAGAACGCCGAATCGCTAGCCTTCTTCGTGGTACAAATCCATTCCTTTGCATCACGTTTAGTGTATGTCTCTACATCTGAAAACGACCCTGCCTGAATATCCGTATAAAGTGGATATTCATAACTCCTACCAATATCTCTTGCAGCTTTCTTCTCTCCCAGAACTGGCCCCTCACCTTGACCATGCTGAAGCCAAACAATATCAACTGATAAATATGCTGCGAGCTTACTCATCATCTCTGGTCGCGGCATAGACTCACCATTAAGCCACTTACTCACGGCTTTTGATGTAACACCTGTAGCCCTAGCTAAGGCAGCACCTCGGCCATGAAGGCTTAACCCGAAATTTTTACAGGCCAGTGCAAGCCTTTCCGAGAATTCTTTACGCACTTTATTATCTTGAACCATGAGTACGATAGTAAACCACTTGCAAAAACTTTCAGTTCAATCATAATGCGAACTTAAAGTACGAAAAAAAGGAGCTCCCATGGAAACTTTGGAAGTAGCGATCAAAGGCGTAGGGATTCCCGAAGTAGCTAAGGCTTGCGGTGTCAGTGAAAGGGCCGTTTATAAATGGCTCAAAAACGGATTTTTACCCAAGACTGAATTTTTCGGTAAAACAACATACGCGTACACGATAGAGAAAATTTCAGGCGGTAAGTACCCAGCTACGGATTTGTTGGATTTGAGTAAACGAAACCTATTAACAGCTTAAGAACCAACTGTTCATTAACTTCGAGTGCTCCTATGAAGCTATCAAAACCTACCGTAAACGCGGGCTACCTGAAAAGGTTGCCTTGCTGTGCCATCTATCTTCCTGCATCCCATACACCTATAACCCCGCCGACTATGGTCGTAATCCGGAAAATCTCAGTCTGGTTCTGACCAAGCCAGCTCATCAGTAAAGATAGAGGACTGACCAATGACTATTAGCCCAAAGCGTTGGCTCGCTAGCTGGAGAGCTAAACGTAAGACACAAAAAACTGCTACTCCTCTTTGCCCCCTCTCAATAAACGCAAATGAGGGGAAGAGTGTGACTTTTCAGGATCTAGATCTTCTTGGCTTATGCGTGCTGAAAGGAAAACCTCAGTGCTTGAACCATCCAGAAGGGCAGCAAAGTGAGCAAATAATTCCTGACCCTCAGGTGAAACCTCCAGTGTCGGATGATTCATGATTGCATCCAGACTTTGCTTGATGCGGAGCTTATGTTGTTCATCACTACCGGATAGCACGGTAATGGCGACAACATCGACCAAGGCTCTAATATAGCTAAGGGAATTATCACTGGACATTGCGCCTCCGTGGCGGACTAAAAAAGAAACGATTAACAGTTTATGTCCATGCATGTAATCACCCAAGATATTTAAGGACTGACCAATGACCACAATTTACCAACCTGCCGCCATAACGGCAGGGGCTGCGATAGCCTCTGACGTTCGGCGGGAATTGCTAGCGCGTAAAAAAGTGGGGAAGAACGGGTTACCGTTCCATATCGTGCGTGAAGATCAGATTAAGACCCGATGGACAGAAAGCGAGGCAGTGGCCATAAAAAGCACCGCCAACGCGCTCGAGTCAAACCCCGCAGTAGAAACCAATGTGGCTGCCATTCGTGGATTTTTGGCGATGTTTGCCGAAGCTCCGGACATGCTGGTTCATGTTCATGCCGAATTAAAACTCGCCGGGCTGCCGATACCCGAATGGCTGCCGGAGCTGCCCATCAGACAGGAGACAGCCGAATGACCAATATCACGCCAACCACCACACAATCGGTAGAACTGATCGCCAACATTGTGGGTAAAAAACTGGCTATTGACGGGCAGGAGGCCCGCCGTATGGCTATCCAAGGGACTTTGTCTGGGGTGACTCAGGCATTTTATTCCCGTCAACAGAACACCTCAGATACCAAGCAGTCGTAGGGGGATCTATGACGCCATCTGAACTCATCTACCAATTTGGCCGACCGATTGCCTACTACCCTGGCCTGGTTCCATATCTTGGGAGCGTCAACGCCGTCATTTTGTTCTGTCAGTTCTTCTATTGGACGGGCAAAGAAACTTCAGAGTTTGGCATTTTTAAAACGACGGAAGAGATTGAATCTGAAACAGGATTGACCTACGAGGAACAACTTACCGCCCGTAGAAAGCTCAAGCAAGCGGGGGTTTTGAAAGAAACAAATAAGCGGTTAGAACACCGTATTTACTATCAGATTGATGCCGATCGGTTGGATGAAATGCTATCACAACCTATTGATAAATCCCGAAATGGGGAAAACCCATTTCGGGAAACGGGAAAACCCCAATTGGCGAACGAGGAAAAGCCCAAGCCGCCAGCAGGGGAATCCCTAACTGGCGGGCAAGGGATTCCCCATTTCGATCATACAGAGATTACTTCAGAGATTACTTCAGAGATTACTTCAGGGAAGCGCAAGCATAAGGCGGTTAAAAGTTCGGTATTTGATTTTTCGTCTTTCCCAACGGCGGTGAGTCCAGATATTTGGGAGGACTACCTAATACACCGAAAAGCAAAACGAGCGCCAATGACTCAGACCGTGGTGAACATGCTGGGTAAGGAGTTGAGTAAAGCGGCTGCCGCTGGATGGTCGGTGGATGATGCATTATCGGAAGCCATGGCCGCCGGTTGGCAGGGGTTGAAATTTGAATGGTTACAGAATCGTAGTCGGCCACCGAGTCAGTACGCTGGTAACACTGGCATGAGTCGTCAGGAAGCACTGGAAGCCTACAATGCACGGGTAGCTGATGATTTTATTAATGGTGGGCGGTAAGTGTGCAGGGTGCCGCTGATAGACGTGAATTCGCGGAGATCATGAAAGCTACTCTGGCGATATACGGGAAAGAGGGATCAAAAGCCGTGCTTGATCTCTATTGGAATGCGTTGCTGCCCTACGATATCGACACAGTACGTCAGGCATTCAGTCATTGGCTGACCGATCCGGATCAAGGCCGATTCTCACCAAAGCCTGCCGATATTATCCGCAATATCCAGAGTATTGCCGGTAAACCCGATTGGCTCTCAGCAAATGAGGCGTGGGCATTGGCATTACCCGCGCAAGATGAGGCTAACACCGTGGTCTGGACGAATGAAATTGCCCAGGCATGGAATATTGCTCAGCCCATTATGCAGGAAGGCGACAAAGTGGGGGCGCGGATGGCTTTCATTGCGGCCTATGACCGATTGACTCAGGCAGCACGGCAGGCTGGCCGATCACCTGAGTGGTCAGTGTCGGAGGGCTGGGACAAAGAAACAGTAAAACGCACCATTGAACAGGCGGTAACAACCGGACTCTTGCCCAAACCTAAAGCGGAGAAATATCAATTGTTGCTATCAGACAAAGGCCAGTTGGGTAATGGCGTACCAACAAAAATCCGTCATTTTTTAGACGAGTTGAAAGACAAAATTAAGCAGGATCAGGAGGACAGAGCAAGAACATGGCGCGATGAAAGTATCAGGTTACAAGCGTCTCTGGACGGCAAATACCAAGAGGCATTGAAGCAGACCGCCGACCACGGCCTGCAAAATAATCAGATTACCGAGGACTGACCAATGAGCATTAATTTCAAGGGCGCACGGATTTATAAACTATCCCGTGATGTCTCTTTCGCCAATTTGGAAGAGCAACTGGCGCAGTTCGCATTCACACCATGGGGTAGGCAGGATAGGGCGGGAATGTGCGTAGAGCGTGAAAGGGTGGCCTCATGACAATAGCACCACGAACTAAGTCCCCGAGAAAGAAAAAGACAGAGGTACTGGGCGTGCTGTTACCAGGTGGTGGCATTAAGTACGCCACCGATCATGATCGGGAAACTATGAAAGGGGTGCCTGTTGGCACTCCAATCTCAATGAGTCCAATTGGCGACCGGCGCAACCTGAAGCATCACCGTAAATTCTGGAAACTGCTTGAGTTGGGTTTCTCTTATTGGGTGCCGGATTGGACCTTTGTTAGTGCGCCAGAGGAATGGATAGCCCATGAGGTGGCTAAAGCTGTGGGTAGTGCCGCTGGAGATCCAGAACTCTATGAGAATGTTACCAAGTCTATCGCGCAAGCAGTATTAGACAGGGTAATCAGGCAGCGCCAGAAAAGGTTTGATGGGGAGGCGGTAAAGACGGATATGGCTTATTTCAACCACGTCATGATCAAAGCCGGATTCTATGACCTGATGCCCAACCCAGAGGGTGGCACATTGAAACAGCGCTGGAGTATCGCGTTTGTGAATATGGATCAGGGGGCTTTTGACCGTATTTATAAAGGGGTGGCCGGTGTTATCTGGAATGAGACCTTAGGTCAGCATTTTGATAACGAGTATGAAATGGAACAGGCAGTTAACCGGCTGCTGGAGTATTGATATGAAATCTCCGGCATTTAGAAGTAAAGCCCTGCGCGATTCAGCGCGGGGCCAATGCTGCACGCTCCAGATCCCCGGCATCTGCAACAGCAATCCAGAAACAACGGTACTGTGCCATTTACCCAGTTCCACCCACGGCATGGGGTATAAGTCAGATGACTACTGGGCCGTATTTGGCTGCAACTGCTGCCATGATGTTATTGATGGGCGGGTGCCATATGAATGGGAGGCGGGAGAGAGGGAAGAGGTTATGTTGTCAGCTTTATATTCAACTTTTAAGAAATTTATTGATTGTGGTGTAATTCAACTGACCGAATAGTGATTTTTATCATTGAATGGTTAAGAGATAATTGATAAGACTTACTTCACATTAGAACTTATTTGGTATAGAGCATGGAAGATCAAAGTACCTTCAGAATCAAATTTGCCTATTTTCATCCAACGTGGGATAGAACTGTACACTCGATTCCGGCGTTAAAATCTCAGGGGCAAAGTGTATTGCCTAGTGAATTTACACCTGAGATGGATAAAGCCATTTTTTGTCCCGAATGTTTTACGCCGCTAACTAGAAGACCAAAACATAAGGAAATGACTACTAATGGTCGAAATGCTAGTTTTGCTCACTTACGTTCATTCCGTGATGTACCTTGTTTTTTGCGATCTAAACCAGCAGAAGGGAAGAAATATTTAAACGAAGAAGAAGCCAGAAAGGCAATTTCAGATGATCAATTGGCAATCGTTAAGGCATTTGTGACTGAGCGGCCTGAAATAAAAAAATCTGAACTTGGTACTTACGATCAAAACCATCTTGAGGATATCGATGGTGGTCTATCTGAAGTCGCGATCGGTAGGCATACCGGTAAGTCGTTCTCTCTACCAAGTGTAATAACCACTGTGGCAGGTTTTTGCCGAAATTTTGACAATAATTACTATAAATTTTTTGTTCTACCAGGTGAAAATAATGCGGAACGCCTTGATAGATTGTTAGTTGATATAAGTACAGTGAAAGATGTAACCCATTCGCCAAGACTATATTTTGGAAAAATACAAAGCAGTTCGAGCAGGCCTTGGGACTCATCAGTACGAATGACTAAATTAGCATGGGAATATAACAAAGATTACGCTGATTTCTATTTTAAGCAGAAAAATAAAGATGCCCAAGATAAACATGTAAACGATGATAGTCGAGGGCGCTATATTCTCATGTACGGCACAGTGAAAAGAAGTGGAATAGGTTTATGTTTATCTGATTTGGGGTGGGGGGAGTTCGCTCTTCTTCCAGAGAAATATAACTATCTATTGGACGATAAGCAGACGCAAAGTTGATAAATCAAATTGATGTTATCGATCTTGTTCGTACAAAAGCCAAGCTTGAGGTACGCAACGGCAAGGTTCGTAAAGTTAACCACCAGGCGGAAACCGAGGAACAGGCCGCGCTTATTGCGTGGGCAGATAAAACTGTTATCGATGGTATCTGCATAGGGGACTATCTGATCCATATCCCCAATGAGGGGAAACGTGGGCCAAAGGCGGCAAAGGATGCTAAGCGGCTAGGATTGAGGAAAGGCGTGCCAGATTTGTTTCTGGCGCTACCGCGTGGCAGATATGCAGGGTTATGGATAGAGATGAAGAGTAATAAGGGTCATATAGATAATAATCAGAATTCTTGGTTACTAAAACTTGCTGACATAGGTTACAAAGTAGACGTCCTCTACAGTTTCTTAAGCGCTAAAGATGCTATCGTTTTTTACTTAGCAAATGACAAATACCTGAGGGATTAAATGAAAAATTATAGCGATTTCTTAATAGACCCAGATAACAAAGGATGGGTACTCGGATACGGAGTTTTCCGCAACTCACCGTGGCATTTTGTTGAGACATTTAATACTGAGCAAGAAGCTTTAGAAAAAAGAGCTGAGTATGACTCTGATTATAAAGTTGCTTATGGTTCTCATCGTGTTGGCAGCGATGATTTTGTGCATGATGGGAATACACAGTAATTTCATTTTTTGCAATTATTTTATTGTTATTGCGATTTATGAAATGAGCTATAGAATCAGTCTTGTGAATTTAAAGCACAGGGCTGACCAATGAGCACTGCAATTGAACAACTTATCAAAATGCACGATCCGCGCTGCGTCAGCATCGAATCGCTGAACATTGGCCGAGGTCTTGCCGTTCTGACCAAAGAGCAGATATTAGGGACTTTTGCTACCTGCCAGCATAGTCACCCTGTCGGATTTGATATTTTGATGACCAAATACCGCAATGACTGCAAAGCCGAGCAACGCTTACGGGCCGCAATTAGTGTGTGGCTGCATAAGCGACCGCATCCACCTCGTGCCATTGCTGCCTGCCAGTTAGCGCTGAACATGGTATTGGATAGAAATCTCCCGGCGCAGGTAGAGCAAATTGCAACTTTATTACGACGTTACGGCTCCCGTACTGGAATGACCAGAAAAGTCGTTGATGGGCTACAGCAGCAAATCAAATTGCTGGAAAGAGATAAAGCCCAGGCACTTAATGATGGCACTATCGCATTACTGGCAGACGAAATAAAAACCCTTCAGTCTAAAATCAAAACAGAACGTGGCGCATTGCGGGCATGGGCCAACCAACAGGCGGCAATCACGCAAGTCTGCCCCCGTTGCTATGGTGCCGGTAAAACCCTGCGTCCTCATCCCGAAACCTGTAACGAGTGCGGCGGCGGTGGCCGTATACCGCCAACCATGGGGCATCTGCATAAATCGATGGGCATCATAGGAACTGAGATAGCGCCTGGAGAGTGGGCTGCGCATTATGTACCGTTGGTGAAGGAATGCATACACTGGCTGTATGAGGAAGAGTCGGATGCGGGTCGGGTTTTACATGACCAGTTCCAACGAGAAAAGATCGCTGTCCAGTGATCTGACTCGCTTCATTCCGATGGGCTTAAAAAGGTTCGGTCCAAGTGCACATTATCCATGACGCTGGGAGCGCCGTTTAACGTCAGAGAAGATGTCGTATGGCATCCTGTGATTGGTTGAGAATACGGATGATGGTAATGACGGACGCCGTTGAAATGAAGAAGACAAGGTGTTGTTCTATCGGCTGTGAACAGATATTTTCACCCAATTCAGGTCTTGGCACGCCGATATCATGTGTTGCCAGCACATCAAAAATATCAGAGAGACGTCCAATATAGTTATCGGCTTTCATCAGGCCAAATTGCTCATAGCTGTATAACCAAATCGCCTCCAAATCCTCATTGGCTTTCGGGGTCAGCTTAATCGATTTCATGTTCTCCCCGCACCTTGGCCCGTAGCCGGTGTAAAAAAACATCTTTTTCCCAAAGCACTGACTCGCCGCTGCCGATACCTTCCGCCATCAGGTCACGCAAGATTTGCAGTTGAGATTCCGCCTGTTTCTCGCGTAACAAGCGCAACGACTCGCGGATCACTTCACTTTGTGTTCTGTAATCACCGGAGGCAATGAGAGACTCAATAAAGTCACGCAATTCATCCCCGAGATCGACGGTCATCGTACGGGCCATACTTCCCCCAAATGTAAGATATAATCTTACATAATTGTAGAAGGAAAACGGAAGAATGACCAGCCGGAAGGGCGTATTAGCGACGTCAGAAAATAATTGCATAGCATACAGTGTGATAGTCAACTATCCCGTTCCAGATTGACAATAAAGTTGCTCGCGGATTACCTTTCAGTGGGTGCTGAACACACCTTCTCAGAGCGGACACCACAGCCGAAAGACAGGCGGTGTTTGTGTCACCCTATTGTGCATTATGGTCGGGTAGCGTGTAATCCGAAAAACAGCGCAATGCTAAGGTTACAGGCCGTCTCTGAGCGGTGTTCAAGTGCCTGGCCGCCCCGCTGAACACGGGGGGAATGGACAATCTCAGAGGACACGAGTATGGATACTATTCAATCTGAACATGATCGCAACGCTATGTCATCACGCACAAATCTTTGCCCTCACGTCCGTGCTATTGGCGCAATATCCATCACACTAACAATGGGGGGTGCCAATGAATCTAGGTGATGAAGATAAACTGGAATGTCTCTCAGCATTGCTTGATTTGCTTACCTGCTGTGATGAAAACATCAATATCGAGAGTGTGCAAAATACGGCCATGCTAGCGTCGTGTTTAGTCAATGATTTAAAACCTACGATATTATCGACTTGTTATGTAACGGAGTAACACGCGCTAATGCACTATTTTGGGGGAGCGAGTTTCGCCGAATATTTTACATTCAACAGGTAATACGCTAAATTCTCGAAAGATGCCGGAGTATGCTTAAAAGCTGCTCCGGTTTTTTATTGGTCAGTTCCGGTCAGTCCTGACTCCCCCAAAAGCCTGCATGGTTCGCCCAGCAGGCTTTTTTATTTCCCTCATTAGCTGAGGTGTATATGTCAATGCTTGGAAAAACGTCCCTAGCTTCTTATTTGTCTGGTGCCGCGTTGGCTCTGCTGGGAAGGGTGCGCAGTCTGTTGCGTGATTTAACCCTTGATGATTGGGCCGTCATTATTGGGATAATCATTGCGGTAGCCACTTTCTTAGTGAACGCCTATTGGCAACGTCGCCGAACACGAGCCATCGAAAAAGCGGCTCATACGGGCTATGTCATCATGCAAGGAAAAAAGTGATGGCAATCTCGGCGCGGCTAAAGAAGAAGATCGGTTTGGTCGCCTCCGGTGGCGCGATGGCGATTGCCATCGTACTTTTGGGTGGCAAAGACGGCTTAGAGGGGCGGGAATATACTGCTTACCGTGATGTCGCGGGGGTGCTTACGGTGTGTGATGGTCATACGGGTAACGACATTATCCCCGGTAAACGTTATAGCGATGCTGAATGTGATGCTTTGTTACACCAAGATCTGGCCCCCATATTTGCCACTATCGACCGCATTGTTAACGTTCCCATGTCCGATTTCCGCAAAGCCGCTCTGGCATCATTTGGCTACAACGTCGGTATTACAGCGATGACCCATTCCACCATGCTGAAAAAGCTCAACCGTGGCGATACCTCTGGCGCGTGCGATGAGTTACGCCGATGGATTAAGGCAGGTGGCAAAGTCTGGAAGGGGTTAATTAATCGCCGTGAGGTCGAGCGCGAATTATGTCTGATGTCATAAACCCCTTATAAATTAGCGAATAACATCCATTTTTAAGCTGTTTGGGTCACGCTACGTGAAATCTGAATCACTGGTGTAGGCCATTACCCCTGCTTTTTTCATAGTAAACGGCTTTCAGCCCGGATCTTGATATGCCCACAAAATTCCTTATCGCGATATCCAGCGTTCTGCTGGTGGTGATCCTGTGCCTCGGCGGTGCCGCTTTCTATTTCCACAAAGCTACGGTTGAGAAGGACGGGCAATTATCACAACTGCAAAGTGATCTGGATGAATTAATAGCTACCCTGGCATTACAAGCTTTTCAGTTCCAGCGCGCCAATGAGATAGCGGCGCAGGCCGGTAGCTATAACGTCACCATTTCTGCCAAAAGCGAGGAAAGGCAAATTGAAAACCGCAAAGACCTCAAAGTTGAGGAGTGCGCTGATCGGTATATCCCTGATGCTACTGCTCAACGGATGTACGACTATACGGACGGTCTACGTGCCAGGGCAATGCGCCATTCCGGCCAACCTGACGGAACCGCTACTGGTGCCACTTCCCCCCGCAGAATGACTTACCGCCAGGCCGTGCTGTGGCTTGACCCCTTGCTGACGCTGTTGGACCGCGCCAATAACGACCGGCAGTCGATCCGCAACCTGTCATTATCGCATCATGACAAAACATGATTGGGTGGCATTACAGTCGGCTTTTCTGGTTGCGCATGCCGAAAGCGGTATCAGTGTTCAGCAATGGTGTGAACAGCATGGACTTAATTACCAATCGGCACGCCGCTACATTAAACCGCGTACTGCGCAGTCTGCGCAAAAGAAACCCCGTACAACTGCGCACAATGCGCAATCTGATGCTACTGCGCAACAGTACGCAAACAGTGATGACGTGCAACAAGAAGAACAGAAATTATCAACGGACACAGACGATGACCGCGATCCCGAGTCAGAACCAGCCGAGAAACCGAACTCCGGCCGATCGGGCAACGGGCAATTCACCAAAGGCAACCGTCATTCAGAAGGTAATGCAGGTAATCCCAATCCGGTTGGCGCTTTTACTCCCGGCAATCAGGCAGCCAGAAAGCATGGCGCTTATGCGCGGTATCTGAATGCAGATGATTTGTTTGAGGCGGCGGCAGATTCAGACCTTCATGACGAACTGATATTCACCCGAGCGCGGGCATTATCAGTGACCAAAACCATGCGAAAAATCCACGAGGATTTAGCGGCAGCGGAGTCTGTTGAAGCGCGTATAGAACTGTATGACAAGCTGCTCAAGGCTGAATCAGCGCTGGATAGAAACATTGGACGTATTGAATCCATAGAGAACAGTTTGAGTAAATTGAAGTTGGATGCCATCAACGGACCTCGCTTAACGGCTGATATGTATCGTATCAAAGCGGCCACTTCTAAGCTGAAAGCCGAAACACAGAAACTTACCTCTGAAGGCAAGGGCGTTACAACGCCACTCAGCGAAGCAGTGAAGGAAGTTAGGGACTCAGGACAGGACGGTTTGCTGTGAAACAAGACGATAGACTTAACGATGCAGATATTGCCGTAATGACTGAGGCAGAACAGATCGCCTATATCAAAGCTCATTTATCTGATGTTTGGTGGCGGTTGAATAACCTATACAAGATCGTCAATGAAGATGGCGAGCTAGTGACCTTTCGCATGCGCCCGGCACAGCGAGAGTTGTTCAAGAATATGCACTATCGAAATATCATTCTCAAAGCCCGCCAATTGGGCTTCTCCACAGGGATAGATATCTACCTGCTCGATCAGGCGCTTTTTAACAAAAATCTCTCCTGCGGGATCATTGCTCAGGATTTATCGGCGGCAGGGGAAATATTCAGTACCAAAATATCTATTCCGTTCGATAACTTGCCTGTTTGGTTACGCGCAACGTTTCAAATCAATACCCGACGTGAAGGTGCCAATGGTGGGCATATAGAATTTGCTCATGGTTCAAAGATCCGCGTATCAACCTCATTTCGCTCAGGGACGGTTCAACGGCTACATATTTCAGAGCATGGAAAAATTTGTGCCAATTATCCTGCCAAGGCGAAAGAGGTCAGAACGGGAACGCTCAACGCCATCAAAGACGGCTGCATTGTATTTATTGAAAGCACTGCTGAAGGTGTAGGCGGCGATTTCCACACCATGAGCACGCGAGCAATGGATTTAGGCCAATTAAATCTGCCGCTCACATCACAAGATTATAAATTCCATTTCTTTGCCTGGTGGCAGGATCCTAAATATCAGACCTCAGTGCCAAAGGGTGGCCTGCGTTTAAGCAAATACCATCAGGAGTATTTTGCTGCTGTTGAGCAAACGATGGGTATCACTTTGCTCGATGAACAAAAGCAGTGGTATATCCGCAAAGAAATTGAGCAGCAGGAGGAAATGAAACAGGAGTTCCCTAGCACGCCATCTGAGGCATTCCTGGCCTCTGGTCGCCGTGTATTCCCTGCCATTAACGTGATGAAGGCTGAAAGTCAGTGTAAATCGCCATTGCTGGTGTATGACATGGAGCCGATGACGGGTAAGCGAACCAAAGTGCAGGCATTACGTGCGGGCAATGCGGAAGAACTGCAACGCACACTACTGAATCACTTACTGGTGTGGGAACTGCCGGATCCGGATGAGGATTACGCTATCGGGGGTGATGTGGCTGAAGGGCTGGAAAACCGTGACCGATCATCATTTGATGTTGTGAAACAGTCTAGCGGGGAGCAGGTCGCCCACTGGTTCGGATATCTGGATGCTGAGCTTTTTGCTCAATTGATGGCCCACGTTGGCCGCTGGTATAACACGGCATTTATCGGACCGGAACGTAACAACCACGGCCATGCGGTATTGCAGAAACTGCGTGAGGTTTACCCACACCGTTCTATCTACTCTGAGCAATACCTCGATCGTGACCATGATGATGAAACACCAAAGTTGGGCTGGCTAACTACCGCACAAAGCAAGCCAGTCATCATCGAGGGTTTTAAAACACTGCTGCGTGAGAAAGCCTCTGGTATCCGCTGGATTGGCACTATCAATGAATTGAACACCTACGTTTATGACGCTCGGGGCCGCATGAATGCTCAAACAGGTTGTTTTGATGACCAGGTGATGAGTTATGCCATCGCGCAGGAAATGCGCGCGCGGATGCCTGCACGTCCGAAACACCAACCTATTGACCGTTCTAAACCTAAACACTGGATGGCTATCTGATGAATTCCGCTATTAATCAAACTGAGCCTGCTCAGCCAGCAAACCGCGATCGCTTTACGCTTGAGCGCTTGATGGATATCTCTTCAGATATTGACCATCAGCCAGACTGGCGCACCAGCGCGAATACCGCCTGCGCCTATTATGATGGGGATCAGCTTGCTCCCGAGGTCGTCGCAAAGCTGCGTGAGCGTGGGCAGCCATTAACGCAACATAACCTTATCGCTCCGACTATTGACGGCGTGCTGGGCATGGAGGCTAAGACCCGCACCGATCTAATGGTGATTGCTGATGATCCTAATGAAGAAATGGAAGTGATGGCCGAAGCAGTCAATGCTGAGTTTGCTGATGCCTGCCGACTAAGTGGTTTGAATAAGGCCCGGAGTGATGCTCATGCCGAGCAAATTAAGGCCGGGCTATCGTGGGTTGAGGTACGGCGCAACAGCGATCCTTTTGTCCATAAATTCAAAGTGTCTACCGTTCATCGTAATGAAGTGTATTGGGATTGGTTCAGCCATGAAGCCGATCTGAGTGATTGCCGTTGGCTGATGCGTAAGCGTTGGCTGGATGTGGATGAGGTGAAAGGGACATTCCCCGACAAATCGCAAATTATCGATTATTCCCTCAATGAGTGGAAAGGCTTTGTTGATACCGATCTGGCAGCAGGGCAAGAGTCTGATTTGATCAGTGCTTATGAAGAGTATCAATCGTGGAGCCGTGAGAGTACCGAGTGGGTCACGTCCAATCGTAAGCGCGTATTGCTTCAGGTTATCTACTATCGCACCTTCCAGCGCCTGCCTATCCTGCAACTGAGCAATGGCCGCGTGGTTGAGTATGACAAGAACAACGTAATGCATGCGATGGCGGTGGCCACTGACCGGGTTCAGGTCACCATGGCGCGAGTCAGCCGGATCCGTGAATCGTGGTTTATTGGTCCTCACGCTATCATTGACCGCCCATGTACTGCGCCGCAAGGGATGTTTCCGCTGATCCCGTTCTGGGGCTACCGTAAAGACAAAACCGGTGCACCTTACGGTCTGGCGTGTCGCGCGATACCGGCACAGGATGAAGTGAATTTTCGCCGCATTAAGCTTACCTGGTTATTACAGGCTAAACGCGTTATCAAAGATGCCGATGCGACTCAGATGACTGACCGGGAACTCCAGGAAGAGATCGAGCGCCCCGACGGGGTGATTAACTTAAATCCCAGCCGTGCGAATAAAACCACAGCAGCAGATGCATTAAATATCCAGCAGGACTTCCAGGTCGCTCAGCAGCAGTTTCAGGTGATGCAGGAGTCCATGAAGTTGATTCAGGATGGACTAGGGGTTTACGCAGCGTTCCTAGGGCAAAACTCAAATGCATCCAGTGGGGTGGCTATCAGCAACCTGGTCGAGCAGGGGGCGACCACCCTGGCGGAGATCAACGATAACTATCAGTTCGCCTGTCAGCAAGTGGGACAGTTATTGCTCTGCTATTTGCTGGAAGAGTTAACCAAACGTCGAAACTATCCGGTAGTGATCAATCGTGATGACCCGCGCAAGCGCAAAGAGGTGGTATTGAATGCTGCCGAAGAGGCTGGGCGGATGAATAACGATGTCTCCCGGCTACGTGCGCATATCGCGCTGGCACCGATTCAACAGACGCCAGCCTATAAATCTCAACTGGCACAGCGGTTATCTGAAGTCATTGTCGGGCTGCCGCCACAGATTCAGGTGAGCGTGCTGGATATGTGGGTAGAACTGTTAGACCTGCCGAATAAACAGGAGTTTATTGAGCGGATCCGTGGCGCATTGGGTACACCAAAATCGCCGGATGAGATGACACCAGAAGAGCAGCAGGCAGCTCAGCAAGAGCAACAGCTACAGCAGCAGCAACAAGAACTCGCCATGCGTGAGCTGGCCGCGAAGGTAGAGCGCTTGGAGGCAGAAGCTAAACGCATTCATGCCCAGGCTGAACGTGAAACGAATTTAGCCAATGGTCAGCGCTTCAATGATGCCTATACTCAGGCGAAAACGGGGCAGGTGCTGCAAGAGATGCAGAATGTGACCGAAGAGATTGGCGCATTACATGAAGAGATGATGCAGACCATTCAGGGTCAAATTGACCAAATACCACTCTAGCTATTGCGTGCCTGCAAAATACGCGCTAAATTCCCCAAAGATGCAGTACATTGCACTGAATTAAGCCTCGCCTAACCGCGGGGCTTTTTGCTTTCTGGCATCTCTGATTTTTATCTGAATGACTTGCCCACCATTCGTGGACTTTTCTTTTTCAACCATCAAGGTTCATGTCGCTAAGCGCTCTTATCCAAGAGTGCTTATTCGCATGGGCAGCGATACGCCTTTCTCATTCGGATCTATCCGGTAAATAGTCATGCAGGAGTCATAACGTGGACATTGAATTAACAGGTCATGAAACGCCAGAAGAGTTAGAAGCACTGATTGATGGATTTGGTGATGTGGATATTTCTGATGTAACACAGGCGGCAGCGGTAGCCACTACCCCAGTGGTTGTTGTGACGGACAAAAGTACTGACGATACCGATGCAGTAGTCAATACGGGCGATAAGAAAGACGAGCCGACGCCGGGCGCGACCACAACAGCACCGGCCACTGAAGGGCCGATCACTACAACGGCAGCAACCACTGAAAGCGCGGAGAAACCGAAAGGTATTCTCAGCAAAGATGGCCAGCATGTTATTCCTTACGATGTGCTGGTGGCCGAGCGGGCGGAAAAACAGCGCTTAGCAGGCACCCATCAGCAAACGGCAACTGAATTAGTTGAAGCTAAACGCCAATTGGCAGCGTTAACGCGACAAATCAACTCTGCCGGTATGCAGCCTGTCCCTTTACCTGAGAAAGCACAGGTTACCCCTGAGCAAATTAATTCCATCCGAGAAAACTTTCCTGAGATGGCGGCGGTGCTGGACACCGTGGTGCAGAAAATCGATTACCTGCAACAAGGCCAGCCAGCACAAGCTGTCACTCAGCCAAGTGGTAATCCGGTGACAGATGCCATGAATGCCGTACCTGATTTGAAGTCATGGCAGGATCAAGATCCTGACCGTTTCACGCTGGCGGTACATATCGATAGCACTCTGCAAAATGACCCTGCATGGAAAGACAAGTCTTTAACTGAGCGCTTTGTGGAGGTCGCGAAACGCACCAAGGCCGCTTACGGCGAATCAGTTGAACCCGTTCAATCAGAACCGGTGACGACCAGTACCGCAACGGCGGCGAGGACGACCAACGCAGATGTACAACAGATTGCCGCCGAGAAGCTGGCCACTGCCGCTGCGGCGACGCAAGTCCCTGGCTCACCGTCAGATCTCGGCGTAACAACCACGCATACAGCATCATCTTTGGAGCAAGCGGCGAATGCCTCTCCAGACGAGCTACAGGCCATGTTTGCCGGTATGACGGATGCCCAAATTGATGCGCTGTTAGATCAGGCAATCTAGTCACTCAATCGATTTAAACCTCAATCCGCTTAGGCGGTTCTTTCATTTATGGAGTCGCTATGACGACCATCACCTCTGCTCAGGCGAATAAGCTGATGCAGGTCGCGCTGTTCACGGCAGCAAACCGTAACCGCTCATTTGTTAACGTGTTAACCGAACAACAGGAAGCGCCGAAATCGGTCAACCCGGATAAGAAAGGCACCACCCAAACCAACTACAATGCGCCAGTTGTGCGTATCACTGATCTGCAAAAGCAGAAGGGTGATGAAGTGGATATGCAGATCGTCCACAAACTCTCTAAGCGTCCAACTATGGGCGATGAGAAGTTAGCCGGGCGCGGTGAAAATCTGGGCTTCGCCGATTTCTCGCTGAAAATTAACCAAGGTCGCCATCTGGTTGATGCTGGCGGGAAGATGTCTGCGCAGCGTTTCAAGCATAATCTAAATAAGACTGCACGCACGCTGTTAGGGACGTACTTCAACGATATGCAGGACCAGTTGGCGACCGTGCATCTGGCGGGTGCGCGAGGTGACTACCTGGCCGATGACACCATTGTGCCCTGGGCTAACCACCGCGAATTTGGCAAAATCATGGTTAACGATGTGATGCCTCCCACCTATGATCGTCATTTCTTCGCAGGAGATGCGACCTCAATGGAAGCACTGGACGCAGCGGATCTGTTCTCGCTGGCCACTGTCGATAACATTGCTTTGTTCCTTGATGAAATGGCTCACCCATTACAACCCATCCGCATGTCTAAAGACGAGTTGGCTAACGAAGATCCCTACTTTGTACTTTATTGTACGCCGCGCCAGTGGAACGACTGGTACACCTCCACGACGGGTAAAGATTGGCAGGCCATGATGACCCGCGCAGTACAGCGTGCTAAAGGCTTTAATCACCCCTTGTTCAAGGGGGAATGTGCAATGTGGCGCAATGTGCTGGTGCGCAAGTATGGCGGGACGCCCATTCGTTTTAAAATCGCTTCTAAAGTGTTGGTATCCAAAAATGACCTTGCTGCGACCACGAAAAGTATCACAACCAGAACCACCATTGACCGTGCCATGTTGTTGGGTGGGCAGGCACTGGCTAATGCGTATGGCACTGGTGAAGGAGGCGGTTTTTTCGGCTACCACAATGAGAAGGTGGATCACGGGAATGGCACGGAAATTTCTATCCGCTGGGTGAATGGATTGAAGAAGATCCGTTTTAAGCAAAAAGATGGTCGTGTTAATGATCACGGTGTCATCGTGATTGATTCCGCCATTTCCAGAATTATCAAATAATCACATAGGAGATAAGGCTATGGCTGAAGTGAACATCGTAAAAGCGCCCACAATGGGCAACCCGATTTATCAAGGACCACAAGGAAACCTGTCACTGGCCGAAGCGTATGCTGATTTCGCAGGTGAAATGAATCCATTGGAGATTGAGTTGTTAGAACTCCCTATAGGCATACGTATTTATGCTGTCAACGTTTTCTGCAACGCGGACATGAGATCAAATGACGCACAGGTAAAGATTGAATGTGGTGAGAGGTCTTCGAAGGATCGAACCATATTAGTACCGCGCGCCAGCTACAAAAAAGTCGTCGCCAGCCATACTTTCATCGAAAAACCTTATACGACCCGGAAGGCCGGTGAAATCCTCTATGCTTGCATTGACTATGACCGAGCTTATGGACGCCTAGCGGCCTCCATCTTGTATGTGGTAGAGGGTTATTGACCCTCAACGTATCCTCCTTAGCCCCAGTCTGTGGGCGTTTTACTATCGGTTATGGGAGTCCCTCATGTCTGACAAAATTGCTGTGGTTTATATTGGTCCCAAAGCGAAGAAGCGCGATACTGTCACCGGGAGTTGGTTGATCTTCCCGCGTCACGAAGCGGTGGAGGTGGATAGTGCCATCGCCCATCAACTGCTCGATTTTCCAACTGTTTTTATTCGTGAGGCGGCGCTTCAAGATTACCTTGCCCAAGAGGCGGTTGCTGAACAAAAACAAGCAGCATATGAGGCTTTTCTTGCCAACCAGGAAGAAATGACGTCGTTATCGAACAGTTTTGCGCTGAATATAGGTGATGCGGTTGTCGATATCGCTAAATTGACATCAATTCAACTCGCGACACTTGTCGAGTCAGAAGATCTCAACATCAAGCAAGATGCTCAGGAAAAAGTCGATGATTTCCGCGTCCGCATCCGTGACGCGATTCAGGCCAGAAACGCAGCCTCTGAGGCAGAGTCTGACGTTGAATTAAACGCTAAGGCTGAATGATCATGGCAACGCTTGACGCATTTCTGCCGATCATACGAAAACATATCAGTGGTCCGCTGGATATCATGATGAAGCAGGCGGCATTAGACGCAGCGATCACCTTTTGCCGTGAGTCACTATTCTGTCGCGACGCGGTCACTTTTAATGATGTTACTCCGGGCATGACTTACATCCTGACGGAGAGTGAACTGGTGAAATGCGTCAGGCGCCTACGGGTATCAGACCTTACTAATCAGGTCAGTCATGCCAGTGCGCCAGGTGTCATGTTGACGGCAGGCAGTGAGTTTGCGGTGAAGTCTGCCAATCAAATCATCTTCAATCAGCCATTCACCAAAGTGAGCGTGGATTTTGCCATTGAACCCAAACGTGATGTGACTGAAGTGCCTGATGTGCTGGCAGACGACTTTGCCGATGTGATCGCCATTGGCGCTCTTGAAGATTTATTTATCATGCCAGGCAAGCCATGGACAGATCCGCAACGCTCACAATACTTTGGCACGCGCTTTATTGATGGTTACCGCCGCGCATTCCGTGACGCGCTGGATAACTCCCCGATCACCGCTTTCAATAACCCTGTTCGCCAACACGAGTTCTTCTGATGATCACCATTGCCGAAATTATTGGGCGAGTTAACACTCAGCTCAAAGATACTGCATGGCTGCGCTGGCCATTGGTGGAGCTATGTGATTATTACAATGATGCTGTCCGGGCCGTCATTCTGGCACGACCAGATGCGGGAGCATCCACTGAAGTGATGACCACAGAGATTGGGACTAAACAGGCACTGCCTGATGGGGTGTTCCGCTTAATTGAGATGATTCGATTCGTCGGTGGCAGGGCATTAAGGCCAGTACCGCGCGATGTGCTGGATACTCAATATCCTGACTGGCATCAGATGACAGGCCCAGTCGAGCGTTACTCCTATAACGAATTGACCCCCAAAGTGTATTACCTGTTTCCGGGTGCTGAGCAGCCCATGGGTATCGAAGCCGTGGTGGCGAGAGTTCCCGAGGCTGTTGCTATCCATGATCTGGCAGATAAAACACCGGTGCCGATTGACGAGCTCTATGTGAACCCGTTGGTGGATTGGATGTTGTATCGCTCATTCAGCAAAGATGGCGACGCGGGGGCCAATCTCAACTTAGCGATGCAGCATTACCAGTCATTCAGTGATCAGTTGGGGGTGAAGCAGAACGCTGAGAGTTTCGCCCAGCAATTGAAGGAGGCGCAGCATCAGGGAGGCGGACAGTGAGCGTAATCGTTTCCGGCATTATGATTAACCCGGTCGGTGAGCCGGTGGTCAATGCACAGATCACCCTCACTGCGGTGGCGAATAGTCTCACTGTGTTGAAGACCTTTTCAGCCACAGTCAGAACGGACAATGTGGGCGCATATCGTATCCAGTTAGAGGAGGGCAGTTACTCTATTACGGTGGCGGCCAATGGTCGTAGTTTTGTCTATGGTGCGGTCACGCTGGACGATACTACCGGCCCCAGCACCCTTAATCAGTTGCTGAAGCAGCAGATTATGGAGTCTGAGCTCACGCCCGATGTGATCCTGTACTTCCGACAGATTCAACAGCAGGTAGCCAATGATCTGGCAACCATAATAACGTTAGAAAGTCGTGCCACAGATGCGACAGAGATCGCCTCCAATTCGCGTGACGAAGCAAAACAGTATGCAACGGATTTAGAAACTGCGCTGGCAGTCGCGAAAGGTTACCGGGATGAGTCTGGCGTCAGTGCCGCTAACGCTGCTGAATCAGCAAAACATACGTTTGAAAGCGAAAGCATGGTAGTAGCCAATGCCAGTGCCGCCGCGTTATCTGAAACCAATGCCTTGCGGCATAGAAATGATGCCCGGCGAGCTGCGGGAGCGGCAGCCGATAAAGCATCAATCCTGGCAGCCGATAAAGCATCAATCCTGGCAGCTGAGCAGACGGCTGAGAAAATTAAGCGCCATGTGAAAACTAATTCGGATCGAAGTGAAACTGCCCGGGTGAGCTGTGAGCAGATAAAAACATTGGTGTTTGAAGCCGCAAAGCGAATCGACTTATATGAAACCAATGCCTTGCAACATAGAAATGATGCCCGGCGAGCTGCGGGAGCGGCAGCCGATAAAGCATCAATCCTGGCGGCCAAGCAGACGATTGAGAAAATTACCCAAACAACCCTAAATACGCCGTGGATTAATGCAACATTAAGGAACGGGTGGCTTCTTTTTTATGAGGACCACAGGTTTGTATATAGAAAAGTATTAGGGATGGTGTTTATCAATGTGAAAGTACTTAATGCGGCATCACAATCTCATATTTGCACTTTGCCTGAGGGATATCGTCCCAGATTCATTGTGACGGTACCGATGGCTGGGTGGTTTGGACGACGTACTGGTACTGGGAAGATAAACTCAAGCGCAATCCTGAAGATCCAGACTAATGGTGTGATAAAGATCTTGGGCGAGAAATTAGACGGTTACTCAGTCGCGGCGACAATGAATTATTTATTAGAATAAGCAGGCCATCTAAATTGAAATTAAATAAGCTCGATGACAGCGGATTTTATATTGTTGACCATATCGAAGACGAAGGACCATTACCCCAGCATTGGACGCGTGATCTGGTCGGGAATGGCTATTATAAAGCTCAATATCAGGGGGCAACACAGAATCCACAAACAGGAGAATGGACAGGAGGAATATGGGCAGAAACGAGCGGTCCATCGCTTGAAGATATTGAGTATCTTGGCAAGATGATAAGCATGGCTGAGCGTGACGAGAATAAAGAGTTATATAACATTTTGAAAAAACACATACCTTTTCGCAATTATTTTTTCCGTACAGATACGATGGAAAAATAAAAGCCACTGGTGTTCGCTGCCCGCGGCCGTTAGCTAAATCGTATCCTGGCCCCACTGACTTACCCTAATTTCCCAGTCTCACTTTTTAGTGGGTCTTTTTTACGCCGATCGGATCCTCTCCTTTATGTCAGCTATCGATATCACCACCATGCGTGGCGAAATGCCGCGGGCGGTGCCACATCTATTGCCAGAGCCAGCGGCGACCATGGCCAAAAACTGTCACTTCCGTCATGGCGTGATTACCCCGATCATGGCTGATGTAGAGGGTGGCAAAACTTTCACTCTGAAACCAACCACCATCTTTCGTTACCGTGATGATTATTGGTTTGCCTGGACGGATATTGTGGATGCGATCCGCAGCCCGGTGGCGCAGGATAAATATGAACGAGTGTATTTCACTGATGGGAAGTACCCGAAGGTCACCAGTAATGAAATAGCGACTCAGGGTAACGGTAATTTTCCAGCGGTCAGTTTTCGATTGGGTATTCCTGCACCAAGTCATCCTATTGAAGTCACGGCAATTACCCCGCCGGCTGATCATGGTGAAGATGATCCCACTGATGATGATACCCGCTTTTATGTTGAGACTTATGTCACGGGCTATGGTGAGGAAGGGCCGCCGGGGCCGGTATCGCAGGAAGTGACAATAGTTTACCCCGGCAGTACCGTAGACCTCGCCCTGCAACCACCAGGTAGCCAGAATTCAAATATCACCCGCCGTCGTATTTATCGCTCTGCATCTGGCGGCGGGGTTGCTGATTATCTGCTGTTGGTCGAGTTGGCCGTTGGTGTTCTTACCTACCAAGATGTTGCACTGGATAAAGAGCTTGGGCCGGTATTGGAAACCGAAAATTTCCTGATGCCACCAGATGAAATGATGGGCCTGTGTCTGATGGCAAACGGCATTGCCGCAGGCTTTGCCGGTAATCAGGTGATGTTCTCGGAGGCATTTCTCCCCTATGCCTGGCCGGAAAGTTACAAGCAAAGTACCGAGCACGATATCGTGGCTATTGCCCCTATTGGTGCTGGTCTGGTGGTCGGTACCCAAGGGCGACCTTATCTGTTCAGCGGCATTACACCGTCGAATATGACCAACGCCAAGTTACCGGTGATGCAATCTTGTGTCAGCCGCCGAAGCATGGTGAGCATGGACAGCTTTGCGCTCTATGCTTCACCCAATGGATTGGTCTCGGTCGATGGTGCCGGTGATGCCTTAGTGGCCACTGAGCCGATAATCGAGCCGCGCCAGTGGCGTAAAAACTTCAATCCGGAAAGCATCAAAGCGTGGCAGGTGGAAGGTGAGTATCTGGCGATCTATCAGACGGCAAAAGGAACCAGTGCCGGTTTTATCTTCGATCCGCAAGCGATGGATATTCGCCATCTGACCACGGTATTTGATACCGCCTTTAATGATCTGGCGTCGGACACGCTCTACACCATTAAAGGCGATAAATTAACTATCTCCCAAGTCAGCACCACACCTTTGCCGATGACTTGGCGCAGCAAGCCATTTCTGGTACCACCCGGCACCTCATTTTCCTGCTTGCGCATCATGAGTGAGAGCGTGATCCGCGTGGGCGTCAATTTAATTGTCGATGGTGCGCCGGCTCTGTCGTTGCCGCCAGGTTCCTTAATCGATGGACTGCTGAAGCTGCCGCCCATCGCTGGCCGAAAATGGATCGTGGAAGTCTGGGGTTACGCGCAAGTTGACCGTATCACCCTGAGTACCTCGATGGCGGAGATGCCCGCATGACCAAAGGTTTCCGTGCGGGTCGAGATGCGGCGGCACTCTCTGAAAATATTGAGGTGTTGACTGGGCAGCGCGGGGATGGTCGCAACCGTGCAGTGACTTATGCTGAAATTGCGGATCTGAAATTAGCCAAGTTACGCACCGGGGCTGGCGGTAAATTACAGCTCAAACCCAATCCAAATGATAACAGTGGCCCGGCCCCCGCGTTTCCGACTCAACCGCGAAACTTCACAGCTAGTGGGGGATTTGGTGCGGTACTCCTTGAATGGAGTATGCCGAACTATCGCGGACATTCGCTGACGGAAATCTACCGCAGCACCGAAGATAACCTGGCTAATGCGGTGATGGTGGCCAGCTCGGCTGCGGCGGTTTATGGCGACCCGGTTGATCCGGGATGGCAGGGGTATTACTGGATCCGCTTTATTAACTCAGCGGGCGTGGCCGGGCCATTTAACGCCAGTGAGGGTACATCGGCAAAAACGGCTGCGGATATTGATGAAATCATTGACCTGATAAATCAGGAGATAAATAACTCGCCACTGATTGGTGAGTTAGCTAATGGCATTGAGGAACTTGACCAAAACGGCGGTCAGGCATTTCAGAAAATATGGAGCACCAAAGTTGATACCCGCGGCATCAGCGCGGGGATCGGGATTGTCGCAGGCAGGGATGCTGAGGGTAAACCCATTGCTCAGGTGGCCATCTCGGCCAGTCAGTTTTTTATCTTTGATCCAAACAATCCTACTGATACTGGCTCTTATGCTATCCCGTTTTCTATTTCCGGCGGGCGAGTGGTCATTGATGAGGCTGCCATTCGTGAAGCCACCATCAAGATTTTACATGCTCAAACGATTATCGCCGATGAAGTTAAAGCGGGGATCAGTATCTCTACCCCGACGCTCAATAGCGCCACCATCAATAACGGTAAATTCACCGTAGACGCCGCAGGTAACTTGCACATTGGCGACCTGTTCAGTGTATCCAATACCGGCCGAATAACTATTAGACAAGGCACTGGCAGCATCGGTCTGGTTATCACAAATGAGAGGATAGAGGTTTATGATGAAAATGGTGTGCTTATACTTCGTCTTGGCAAGCTTGATGATTAGTTTAACAGGCTGTATGTCCGTGGGTAAGAATCCCCCTCCTGAGTTTAATTTTAATGGTGTCTGGCAGTGTCGCGCTACGGTCTAGCAGTATTCCGCCCGGATGGCACATCGGTGGTGATGGATAACAAAACAACGGTCACCAAAATTGCCGCGATGGGCAGTAAGGGGCTTTCATTTGGGGAGTGGAATACGGGCATTACTGTCCCTGTGGGTTATGACTATTTTCTGTGGATGTCGTCCTATGCCTGGCTAGACTATAAGGTTGTCCGCCATGGGCGTCGTAGTCAGTGGACTCCCGGTGGATTTGCCTCTCTTCAGCCCTATTTAGATGCCAATCGCATGTTACGGGTCACACCCCATAGTCTCCAAAGTGCGATCCCCGCCTCCTATTATGGCGTTTATATTTGGCCTGGCGCGGGCACGCTAAGCGGTTATGGCATCCAATTTATGGGCGTTAATAACTTCACCGGCATCAGCAATATTAGCCAATTCAGTTGCCTGTTATTTAAGGGGGAAATTGATATCTATGATGGTTGGCTTCCTGAACATATTAATGCTGCCTTCGCTGCGCATCAGGTGATGTGCTATTTCTACTCGGAAGATACCAGTAAAACTATCTGTATTTCACCCTCACCCGATGATCGCCGCTACCGTGTGTTTTACGCCAATGGCGGGGGTGGGGCCACCATCAGAGCCAAGGTTTGTATTTTTGGTCATGGTGCGTTGACTAGAAGCAAATATGGCTTGGAAATATACTCCAAGCAGAATGGCTCAGTCGTTTATAACTCGGGCTACGATATTCTGGCGCGACCTAAATTGGTTTCGTTGGCCGGGGCGGGGTTAGGTTCAATGCGCAGTGTTGAGGGGATCGCCCGGCCAATGTATGCGCCGTGTAATATCGGTGCGCTGTACAGTTACCCGTGGCAGGTTTATGTTTGGGTGAACAGTAATGGCACCCAAATAGCCCCCGCTTGGGGGTGGGCCAGAAATCAACCTGCATCCCATGGCCCATTAACCTATTACGTCTCACATATCCCCATCATGGTGCTGGATGCGGCAAACTACTTTCACTTCTAAACTGGCCCGAATCGCCAGTGATGCCGGGGATCCGGAACTCCTCATTCACATCCAAGACGCCTGCCGTCATAAGCAGGCGTTTTGCTTTTCGGCAGATGACGCGGTGATCGTCCTGCGCCCACGAATCAAACAGGGCATCCCCTATGTGGTGGTGTGGCTGGGGATCAGTAGCGGGCAGCAAGGTCTGGTTAAGTACACGCCGGCGGTTCAGACACTGACTCGTATGATTGGCGGGCGTTGGGCTGAGTTTTACACGGCACGCAAAGGGTTTATCCGCATTGCACGACAACTCGGTTTCGAGCGCCAGGCGAACGAAGATGGACTGATGAAGTTTAAAATACCGATTTAATGTACACGAGTAGATAAGCGAAAGCCCCGCACTGTTAGCCGCAGTCGGGGCTTTCTACTTTCTGCACCTTGAAAGAGCAAGGGAGAAGATGAGTGAATATTAACCTAGGAGAATGGGTTGTGAAAGCTCTAGAACTGTTTGAACGGAGTAAAACACTCCGGCGCATGTATTACGCCACTGTGCTCATCGGCATTTTATATGGTGTGGCCAGTGTGCTATCCGTCGTTCGTTGGTGGTGAAAATGGGAGGTCATTATGGGTAAAGGTGGCGGGAGTACCGAAGTTAAAGAAACCGCTCAGGAACTGGCCGCGGCTGAAATTGCCGGAAAGCAATGGACGCTGTACCAGAACGAACTTAAGCCTATGGAAAATCTGTTTATTAGCAAAGTGGACAACCTGAATAACGCGTCGAAGTACGACGATGCTGCTGGCACCGTCAACCTAGGCTACCAGCAGGAGTTTGGTAATGCACGGCAACAGTCGGCGACGGAACTGGCCGCGAGTGGCGTTGACCCCAGCAGCGGCAAATTTCAGGGAACACAACACACGTTGCAAAGTGACCAGGTGGCCGGGCAAATCGACACCACCAACCGGGCGCAAACCTCACAACAGGATAAGTACGTTGCCGGGTTACAGGATGTGGTGGCGATGGGGGCAGGACAAAAAGCCGATGCACTTTCTGGCTACAGCAACATTGCCAGCCAGAGTTTGAGTAAAGCAACGAGCGATGCACAGAAGTCACTGAGCGATCGGCAAGCGGTAGGGCAATTAGTTGGCGCTGCGGGTGGTATGGCCGCTCGTCGTTATGGGCTCAAGGATGTCAGCAGCAAATCGACTTATGGACTCAAAGACGTGAGTAGTCATCGAGGGGGTATTTTTGGCGGTAATTTATGACAGGAGAGCGTGATGGGACAAGCATCTGATACCTATGCCAATCTGATGCGTGGTCAGTATAACGACTGGCTGACTCGCTTTTATCCGAAGCAAAAAGAACTTATGGGGCTGGCGACTAGCGGCGAGCTAATGAACCAGCAGTTAACCCGCGTGAGTGACAGCTCTGCCAACAGTCTGCGTGCTGCTCAGTTGGGTACACAAAATCAGTTGGCGCGTTATGGCGTCACTCAGACGGTTAACCCGAACGATAACAGTTTAGGTCTGCGCTCGGCACTGGCCATGGCCGGGGCGAAGAATGGCATCCGTGAGGCTGAGCAAGATCGACAGATGAATATCTTAACCGGTGGCAGTGCCAGCCTGCGCGAGCAGATGCGCATTGGCGGGGGAAGTTACTAATGGGATACGGACTGATTGATGTTGCCCGTGATACCCGGCAGCAGGCCATGCAAGGGCTAAGCGATGTTTCTAATCGAGAGATACAACGTGAGTCCTCAAACCAACAGCTCAAGATGCAACAGCAACAAGGCAAAATGAGCATGGTGGGGGTTGGCGCGGGTACAGGGTTGGCGATGGGCGGGCCACTTGGCGCCGGTATTGGGGCCGCCGTGGGTTTGCTGGCGGGCAGCATTTTCTAAAGGGTTAATATCATGGGCGTACAAGGTTTAGCGGACGGTTTTCTGGCGGGTTTCAATACTGCGGATCAGGCGATTAGTCGTGACCGTGCACTCGGGTTGCGAGATGCGGCACTACAACAACAGGTGAAAGACGCTGACCGCAACTATGGTCTGGCTAAAGAGCAGGTGGCGTGGCGTAAAGAGACCGACAAGCGTGATCACCAATATAAGACAGAGCGCGATACTGTGGGTGATGAGCAATGGAATAAAAATTATGGCTTGGCGCAGGCTAACCAGCGCACGGCAAACGCCCGCTTAGGTATGCGGGCGCAGGAACTCAACATGCGTAAAAACGAGTTTAATTTTCAACGTGCTCAAGCCGAGCGTCAGCAGAGGATGCAGGAAGAAATGCCGATTGTTCAGGCTTTGTACCAGCAAATTGAATCCTCAGGTCAGGTTGACCCCCAATTGTATGGGCAAATTTCACAGGATAATCCACTCCATCCGGCACGTTTCTTTGGTCAAGAAGCTATTGATAACGTCATAGAGATTAATCAGATCATGCCGAAAGTGCTTTCCGGGGAAATGAACTACAACGACCCGAAAGTATTAAAAACGATGAATACCGTATTGGCACCGCATATACAGCGCAATATTGATGAAGTCGATCCAGAGTCAGGGAAGAAGATTAAGAGTAAAGAACTGGTGCATATTGGTATCAGTGAAGATGGTAAGTTTGTTATTCCCGGTCTGAAAGTCACTTATAGCGATGGTTCGACCGCTAATAAACCCATGACGCAATTCGGTTCGGCGGATGTCAATGACAATCAGGTTGCGCAAATTCCTATTGATCAGTTTATGGGGCAGATACGTGGCTACAGCCAGATGGTGGGGCAGTTGAACCAGCCAGAACGCGCCAAGTTTATTGGTAACATGGTTAACCCACCGGATAAAGCCGCCATGCGTCAGAAAAGTGAAGGCTATCGCAAAGAGCTACAGGATATTAGTAAAGACGAAAGTAAGCAGTTGGCCGCATTGAATAAAGATGGTGCGATGATGGATGAGAAACAACTGGCCGCCGCAAAACAGGAAATTAAGGGCAACTCTGAGCAACGCCGTCAGCAAGCATCTGAACTCTATGGTGTTAGTGGGGACCGTGGTTGGCAGAATCAATCCAGCATTGACCCGGCAGAGCTGGAAGCATTTGCGGGCGAGTATCAACAGCAGGTTGGGACGATGCCTGATATGAATAACCCACAGGATCAGCAGTTCTTTATGGCATGGAAGCAGCAGCGACAGCAACCACAGCAAATGAAAGAACCACCTCAGAATGGCCCCGTTCCTGATAATAATACAGCCCAACAGTTAAGGGAGATGAAGCGCATTAGTGAGACAAGGCAGCAGTAATACTGACCGACTTCTGAAAACTAATGAAAATGCTATGTCATTAATATAAATAATTTTTTATAAGGACAATATTAATGAAAATGAATGCCAGAAAAGACTCTGGGATGCCTTACTGCCTTATTAGATCTATTAACACTTTGTGATGAAAGTACCTCTATTGAGACAATCCAAAATGCATCTTTTCTTGGCTTGGTTTTAGTTGCTAGATTAAAGGAACAAAAGACAAATAATCCTTAACTTCACATTGAGTTAATTACGCGCTAAATTACAGAAAGATGCCGAAGTGAGCTTTAAAAAGCCCTTCGGTTTTTTTATGCACGAAATCTAGCCTCGACAGGTTCGCCTGCCGGGGCTGTTTTATTCCAGCTTCCCCAGCACAACGCATGTGCTTCAAACCATCGAACCTGATTAGAAATGAGCCTTTGAGGAGCCAGTACGGTTGGTACGCCTCGGTGGGCTGGTTTCCTATGCGCCAAAGGTTCATTTCTAATAAAGGAGTACCAAATGGCTTACGATCCGCAACAGCAACGCCCAGAAGAACAAACGACTAACAACAATCGCGAGACGCTCAATATCCGGCAGCCAGGTGAAAATGCGAATACGGGATTCGATTGGGGAGCAGTCAGGGCTGCGCGAGAGGCCGCAGGGCGGCAGTCAAAAGTTCCGCAGGCCAATGACCCTAGTGTAGGTTTAAAAGATGTATTTCTTTCGGCGGCGGCGGCACCAACAGATATTATTAGCGCTAATGCTCAATTATTTAAGGCGGGCAATCAGCTTTTGGATGATAAAGCATCAGAATACAGAAGCGGTGCAAAGAAACCGCTGATTGATATTCCTGTTAGCCCTGAAATGCTGAAAGTGATGCGAGACAGTGGCGGTAATTCATTGTCAAGCGCGGGTAATGCTTTCATTGATCGGGTGGGTTCCTTAGCTGAAAGTGCGTCTAAAAGCATCAAGGATAATTACAGTGAGGGTGCCAAGCAAGCCGCTGCTATGCCATTTATCGAACGAGATAAGGATGGAAACCTTCAGGCTGGCGCAGGGATGTTCGACAAAGATGCGTGGTTGATTAATGCTATCCCAACCATTTCTCAAATGATTGGTTCTGGTGCATTCGCTAAGTATGGTGCAAAAGCTGTTTCCCGAGGGGTTGAACAAGCAACCTATGAAAGACTAAAAAAGTCGGTGCCAGATGCTGTAGCAAGGGAGACCGCTCAACTGGCCGGTGAGAAGGCCAGAGAGATTGCCCAAAAAACGGGATTTGTTGGCATTATGGCCGGTACTGCCCAAGGTTCTTCTGGTAATGAAATGCGCGATGAGATTAACGCATTACCCTTCGAGCAGTTAGCGCAAAGCCCAACTTTCCAAAAAGCTTTTTCTACCATTGATACGGATCCAAATAACTCAGCGTTATCAGATACACAGAAATTGACGCTGGCTCGCAATCAGGTTGCAGATCAGGCTGCTAGCAGTGTGACGGCGGACCCTCGCATGCTAGCGATAAACATTGCAGCCTCAACCTTGGGCGATCATACCTTATTGAATTTGCTGACCAAAAAAGGGGCGGCTTCTGGCGTTATTTCCGGGGCATCATTAGGTGCGGCGGCGGAAGGTGGAACTGAATTTGCCCAAGGCGCTTCTCAGCGTTATGTCCAGAATCAGCAGTTAATCGATACCGCCGGACAGAAAATAGACCCAATGAAAGGGGTGGTAGAAACCGGTGCCAATAATGCAGTGCTAGGCGCTGGCATTGGCGGTGCAGCGGGAACTGTCGGTGGAATTCGTGGCCGCAGATCAGCAGCAGAAACCACACCAGAGACTCCAGTTGATACTGAGGGAGCGCCAGTATCTGAAAATATTGACCCAACTATCCAGCCAGAAATGACACCGCAGGCAGAAAATCAGGCTTCCCATGAAGTGGCGGCACAGCAGAATTCACTGAGTGAAAATGGTGTACCTAACTCCCAGATTGATGATTTCCGCGATACTCCAGCCTATCTGCGTCAGGATCCTCGCGTGCAAGGCTTTGCTGATGATAGCGATGTACAGCGTTCACTGGCTGAGCCAGAGGCACAACCGACCGCGCAAGAACTTATTCAGCAGCAAATGGCGTCAGGAGAAAACGGTTTTACACCTGATGAGTTAGCGATACTTCAGCAAGCTGATCAAATTCGAGCGCAGCGGAAACCACGCCTGCCCGCGCCCGGTAATATCCATCCGGGCGAAGGCTTCCCCATGTCGGGACTCATTCAAGGTGATGAAGTCCAGGCGGGTACCACACCACAATTTACCGCCGGAGAACGGACCCGTGGGCAGGTGGATTTGCCGAGGGAGCAGGCAGAGCAGCAAGTCGCGGTAAGAGAACCCGATACTTACTTTGGGCAAAGGGAACCACAGGCTATTACCGATCAGCGTCAGCGTACGGGGGGGGGGGGCCCGATTGATGCTGATACCGAAGCTTATGCAAAAGGTGAAACGCTTGGCGAGTTGAGATTGCACCATGGCAAGCCATTCCCCAATGAGAAAGTGGCCAGATTCACGAAGTGGGCCAAGATACCAGGAGCCGTGATTGAACCGGTTGGCGATGGTTTTGGTGTGCGATTACCACCGATACCAACAAGCAGTAAAGTTAATCCAGCGCCCTCCAATGAGGGGGTTGTGGCATCTGGTGAACAGTCAGTCGGTGAGTTAAAACTGCATGGTGGTCAACCCTTCTCCAGTGAGAAAGTCGCTAAGTATTCCAAGTGGGGCAAGATGCCGGGTGCCACGATTGAAGCAGTAGGAAAGGGGTACGGTGTTCGCTTACCCGCACCTGAGCCAGCCCATCAAGCCAAAAAAAGTGACGCAAAAATTGATGATTTTGGCGAGGAACTCAAGGGGGCGGCGAAACATCAGTGGGGCCAGTTGGCAGAGTCAATGAAAGCTGACCATGATATTGAAGAAATCAAAAAGCAGCCTTTGTCGAAACTGTTCCCGCATCCTGATTACAGTAAAATGCATGAGAGCGGCATTGAAGCAGACAAGCTTGCGTTGCTTGCAACATTGCGATCAATTATCCCAACCAAACCCCACTCCCCTTATAAAGTGAATCAATGGGCGGAACAGGTGAAAGGGGTCCGAGATATCGTCAATACCCTCATGGGGGGCTATATCAGCGTTGCCGATATCAAAGCTCACTTCCAACGTAGCAAAACCACTTTAAACGCTGTTGCGAATAAGGTTGATTTAATCTCACAATTTAAGCCTGAACAGATGGCCGAAGCATCGAAGTACTCAATTCGTTCCGGCCATTACACCTACTTTGACGGCAAGAGTTATCCCGGCGGAAAAACCCTGTATGAGCTGGTGGCGCCAAAGGGGGTAAAGGTTAATATTTCAGCGGGGTCAATGTCTGAACTATTACCTAAAGCCAAGGCCTTTATAGAGACTCAGCTCAATAGTGATAAAGGGGAAACAGCCCCTAAACAGGCGAAATTGGAGATCTACACCCGGCGGGCAGATAAGAGTGTGTTTATTGGTTATAAGGGGGCGATGGGCGTTTTGCCGCTTAAGGCGGGTTTCAAAAACCCAGTTGAAGCCCGCGCTTATCTGGCAGAGAACCGCGCTGAAATCGAAGCTAAACTGGATAAATTACGCAAAGTATCTCGCGAGGAACAACGCAAAGCGACTAATGAGCCACGTACCGGTATTGAGCGTCGTAAGGGTAATGTGACGCCTGAACAGTTTAGCGATGCGTTTGGCTTCCGGGGAGTGCAGTTTGGCAACTATGTCGAGAGGCCGCGCCGTCAATCTGAACTAAATGATGCTTACGACGCATTGATCGATATGGCCGAATTACTGAATGTGCCACCCAAAGCACTCTCTCTAAATGGTGAGTTGGGCCTGGCGTTTGGTGCGCGAGGTAAGGGTGGGGCCAAAGCACACTATGAGCCAAAACAAGTCGTTATCAACCTAACCAAAGGTAACGGTGCAGGCTCATTAGCGCATGAGTGGTTCCATGCACTGGATAACTATTTTGGTACCTATGATGTACATGGCGAGGCGTCCGGTAAGCGTTCATCTGAATTTATGACCGACCGTAAACGTCCGCGCTATGACTTTAGCGGTGGTAAAAGGCAAGAAATCACCCATCCCGTCAGGCAGGAGGTGCATGACGCCTTTAAAAGCGCTGTCGATAAAGTCACCCATAGTGGGATGATGGCGCGGGCGGCATTGCTGGACGGCAGTCGAAGCAAAGCATACTGGACGACTAAACTGGAAATGTCAGCGCGAGCATTTGAACGCTACCTGCTGGATAAAGCCCAGAGTCAAGGTATCACTAACGACTATTTAGTTAACCTGCGCAAAGCTGACGAACACGCCAACCCGGAAACCTATGCTTATCCAACTGAAGCCGAATTAAACAACGGTGTGCGTCAGGCATTTGATCATTTATTCCAAACCCTCAAAACCAAACCCACTGATAAAGGTATCGTTTTCTATTCCCGTAAAGATACTGACATTGGTAAAGGCAATGTGATTTCAGATACCGGCCACACGGCTGCGGGCGAAAAACCCGCTCAGGGAATACGCCAGGGGCGAGCGCAAATCATCGCGGATGCGTGGATACGCAGGTTAAATGGCGCAGCCAAAATCAAAGTTAAGGTGGTGCAAACTCAGGCGGAAGCAGCGGCCATGATGCCGAGCGGGATCCCAAAGGAGTTCGGTACGGTACACGCTATTTATCAGACAGAACTCAGCCGGGTGATTGTGGTAGCGGATAACATTACTTCCGACCGCGAACTTCGGGCAAAATTGCGTCATGAAGTCTTGGCACACCACGGACTGGCTTCCGTCATTGGTGATGTGGAATATGACCGTATCATGCGTGTATTACACCAGACGCGGGAGAGTAAAAATAAAGAGATTCAGGCTGTTTGGCGGGAAGTCGATAGATCATACCGCAATGAGTCCCCCGAAATGCAGGCTAATGAGTTTTTAGCCCACATGGCTGAGCGCTCGGAGCTTACTGGTCTGGGGGGGATGTGGGACCGTTTTGTTGCTGCGCTGATAAATGCATTGAAGAAAGCAGGACTGATGAACGCGAATGATATTTCCCCAACGGAAATACGTAATATTCTGCGCACGGTCGCCGGGCGCTTCAAAAAGACTGCTATGTATGATGGCGAACAGCCGGGGACGCGGGAGTTCGATAATACTTTCTCTCGGTCAGACGCACTGTATTCGAAACATGATGATGTGGACCCACTCAAGCCATTACCAGTGGAAGCCGAACAATATAGATCTGAGCTTGATAAAGCGATGCGTTCGTTACGGTCCGATGACATAACGGTTTCAATAGGCAGAACACCGCCGGTACTCCGTGCGCTTGGCGCTCCCAATGTGGAGATGGTAATTTCTCGTGATACGGTACGCAAAGCGACTAATGGAATAAAACACAACGTACCGACTGAGGTCATTGAGCAGCTTCCTGAGCTGATGCATGACCCGTTAGCAGTATATCGCTCAGCAACACAGGATAACGCAGTAGTTGCTCTTCTGGAGGCTCATGATGCAAACGGAAACCCAGTGGTTACTGCTATTCATATGAATGCAAAACGTGGGCGCTTGGAAGTTAATCGAGTTGCTTCAGTGTACGGCACCGTGGGGGGCATGGCGAAAGTTCAAGGTATGGAGGATGCTGGTTTAGCGTTATACCGCCGAGAAAAACAAAACCCCGATAAGCTTCGTTCTGTTGGGCTCCAATTGCCCAAGGAGAACACTTATCAGGGTTCAGAATCCCAATCTGGTACGGCCCAAGAGCTTCAATTGCTCAAACGCGGTTCACCAAATCAAGATTCAGTTGAAAATATACTCTCATCAACCGATATTCGCAAGAATAAGGCACTTTACTCCCGCACTGCTAACCCATCAATGGATGCTGAAACCAACCGCAAAATGGGCTTTAACGTTGAGCAGGGGTGGTTTGATAAGGCCAAGACTTTCTACGGTACAGTGACCAGCAAAGATAAAACGGAACTGAAAGCCTGGCTAAAAGAAACTGGCCGTAAACTCAATACTAAAACCTTTGATGGCATGGCTCCGCTGAAGTATGCCGAGGATGCTGCCGGTATCAATGATGCACGCAGTTCCGCCTACATTGGCGCGCGTATGGCCGCGGGGGCGGGTTCTGTTACTGCTGCCACGTTAGAGCATGGCTTGCCGCGCTATAACAAAGCCGAGGGGATAGTTGAACGACAATCCGGTACCGGTAAAGAGGATGCGCTTATGGGGATTCTCGACGGACTGGGAAACCATCGGGAAAACTTCTTTAAATGGATCGCCGGCCATCGCTCTGAACGGCTGATGAAAGAGGGCAAAGAGAACAACTTTAATGCCGACGAAATTGCTTATATGAAAACTCTCAACCGGGGTAATGAGACTTTATTCGAAGGTCAGAAGAAAAAGTATGATGCCTTTATTAAATCGATTCTGGATCTGCAACAGGATATGGGATTGATTGATCCAGAAAGCCGCGCACAGTGGGAGGATGCCTGGTACTTGCCCTATTACCGTGAAGCGGAAAACGGTGAAGTGAAGGGGCCGTGGACCCGCAAAGGCATTGCTAACCAGAGCAGTACTGTACGCAAGTTAAAAGGCAGTGATTTGACCATTAAGGATCCTATCGAAAACCTGTTTAACTACGTGGCTAAGTCGATCGATGCGTCAATGAAAAATGAGGCCATGCGCCGCTCAGTGGTCAATCTTGCTGATACCGGTGTGCTGGAGGTGATTGAATCACCGAATGAGATGGACTATGAGCGCATAGGTAAGGATGTTGTTAAGGTCTCTATCGATGGAGTTCAACAGTTGGTTCAGGTGAATGACCCTGCGCTCTACCGTGCATTTACCATGATTGATTTACAGCGCAGTCATTCCCTTTTCATGAAAGCGGCCCGTCAGGCTAAAAAGGTGCTAACTGTTAGCACTACGTCGATGCCTGATTTTATTATCCGCAACTTCTTACGTGATTCCGTCCATTCATGGGCTATCAATAAAGATGGTTTTAAGCCAGTTATAGCCTCATGGGCCGGATTTAAAAAAGCCCTACGCACCGATGATAGTCTGGTGGATATGATGTTTGCTGGCGCGACTTTTGGCGGTGGTTATTCCAATGTCTATGATCCGGCATCGACGGCCAAAACCATCCGCAGCGTTCTGCGGCGTAAAGGTTACAACGATAGCCAAATCCACGAATTTGAATCCTCTATTGTCCGTAACAGCAAAGAGGTGATGGACAAGGTCGAACTGGGGTTACATAAATATAAGAACCTCAGTGAAGCGGCGGAAAACGCTAACCGGCTGGCCACTTATGATGCTGCAATTAAATCGGGGAAAAGCAAAGCGCAGGCGGCATTTGAGTCGCGTGACTTGATGGACTTCAGCATGATGGGGGCCAGTAATATCATGATTAACCTGAGTGATATGCTGCCATTCTTCAACGCCCGTATGCAGGGACTAAGTAAATTAGGCCGAGGTATCAAGGAGAACCCGCGTGAAGTGCTGAAACGCGGCGGCATGATTACGGCGGCCTCTCTGGCGCTGATGGCGCTGAATTGGGACGACAAACGTTATGAGGAGCTTCCAGACTGGGATAAAGACATCTATTGGCATGCCTGGATTGGTGATCAGCATATTCGCTTTCCAAAACCGTTCGAAATTGGCTTGATGTTTGGCACCTTACCTGAGCGATTTGTCCGGGCGCTGGGCGGTAAAGATACCGCGGCTAAATTCGGCAAGCTGGTGGCGCATAACTTTATGGAAACCATGGCATTCAACCCGATCCCACAAGTCGCCAAGCCGATTGCTGAGGCTTATGTTAACTATGATTTCTTCAAAGGCGGGCCGATTGAAAACATGGCCGACAGCAATTTGATGGCAGGGGCTCGCTACAATGACCAGACCAGTCTGCTGATGCGCGAAGTGGGTGAGGCGACCAATATGTCACCGAAGATGCTGGATCATATTGTGATGGGGTATACCGGCAGCCTGGGGGGCTATGTGATGGGTGCAACCAATCTTCTCATGCGTAACTTGAAAGACTACGGCGAAACCCCGGCCATGCGTCTGGATGAAATGCCGGTGATTAAATCCTTCTTCCGGGGTTCAGATCCAGCTAAGTCTACCCAGTTCACCGAAGATTTTTACCGTATGATGACTGAAGCCAATCAGATAAATAGCACTATTAACAGCTTCCGTAAGCAGGGGCACGCCGATGATGCCAATGAATTGATTGAGAAGAATAGAGGTAAGTTGTCGCAGCGTCAGGGGCTAACAGCGACGCAGAAACAAGTGAAAGCACTGAATGCCCAGATTGAAATGATGAGGCGGGACCGGATACTCACGGCGGATCAGAAAAGAGAAAAGATTGACCGGCTGATGGCAACCAGAAACAAACTAGTACAGCAGGCGGTGGAAAGGGTGAATCCGTATTTTAATAAGTGAATTGAAAGGGAGTTTGGAAAGACTCCCTGATTTATTAACTTTTGGGTAAAGTGATTTTGTTATGGTCATAGATGGCTTGAATTGCCAACTAAATAGCAGCCTCTTCTTGTTGTAATTAGTTTAGACCGTCGGCTAAGTGCCAAAAGTGGATGTTGCTTTCTCAATCAGAGAGGGCAAACCATATGAAATCAAGATCATTATACTATTAGGTATAGAGGTAAGGGATGGGTTTTTAGCCGCGATAATACAATGGCAGTGCATCATGTACATCGCAGATAATAGGGGCTATGTCGAGTAATGTTGGCGGATTTTGTGATATAGAAAAGGCATATGAAGTTTAGTAATATATTAATTTAATTACAAGAAGGATTTTTAGAAATCAATAAATGTATTGGTATTATAGCGTTTACTGATTATGACTTAAATTAAGGGGGGAAGGGGCTGCCGCCCCTTTTTCGGACTCATTCAACATGTTCTTCAGAGGGAGTATTAGAAATTCTGTGTCATTCCGCTAAAGTACTTAGAAGGAGGAATGAC
>NZ_CAWQAF010000016.1:0-77026 GCF_963892745.1 Yersinia sp. Marseille-Q3913
ATGTTTAATTGAACATATCAAAATTAGGCAATTACACAAATCTATGTACAGGCTCCCCTGGAGGCTCGAGCCGCGCCATCCCTGGCGCGGACGCTTTACTCTTCCGCCTGTCCTCACCGTTCCCGATCGAGCCATCGGGGTTTGTCAGCACTCGGGTTAGCCTCAAGAACGAAGGATGATACCCAAAGACATTGGCGTGACAGCTAGGCAGCAAACAAACGAATCCCGATGAGCTGACATTAATCAGTGATTCGGGTGAGTGAGCGCAGCTAACAACGCTGCTGCGTCAAGGGCGAAGGGTATAGCGTGCCTCAAACACCTCACGTGGTAACGGCGGCGAAAATAAAAAGCCCTGCCCACACAGAATACCGTGCTTCAACAACCACTGGCGCTGCTCATCCGTTTCGACTCCTTCAGCCATCACTCGCAGCTTCAGCACCTCGGAGATAGTACCCACAATACGCGCCATGGCATCATCTTCTGGCAAGTGCTTCACAAAGCTCTTATCCAGCTTAATCATGTCGATCGGTAAGCTTTTCAGGTGGTTGAGATATTGTAGGCTTGAATACCCCATACCAAAGTCATCCAAGGCGATAGATAAGCCAAGCCCTTGCAATTCGCGCAGCAACCTCAGTGCTTCATCAAGATCCTGAATGCGGGCGGTCTCGGTTATTTCCAGCAACAGCTGGCGCGGATCTATCTGATACTGATTGATTAGGTTTTGCAGATGCGACAGAAATTGGTCACTTTGTACCTGCAAGCCGGAAATATTCACCGCCAGTGACAAAGTAATCCCTTGGGCCTTCCAGTCTGCCAGAATGCGGCACGACTCCTCCAGCACCCAGTTACCCAGCGGCATCATCATGCCCCCCTCTTCTGCCCCTAGGACAAATTCGGAAGGTGAGCGATAGCTGCCGTTCGGCTGACACCAACGTAACAGTGCTTCAGCACCGATAACCCGCTGATCTTGCATGTTCCATTGCGGCTGTAAGAAAAGTGTGAAATCGCGGTTTTCAATCGCCTGTAAGATGTCATTTTCGTGGGTCAGGCGCTTTTGTGTTTTCTCAATCAAATGCGGTTCAAACACGAAAATCTGGTTTCGCCCCTGATGGTGGGCGGCCATCATCGCCGTACTGGCATTGCGCATCAGGGATTCGGCGGTCTCATCTTGGGATTGGTATTCGGCAATCCCGATACTGGCACTGGGTCGCAGCTGGATATCGCCAAAGAGCAGTGGTTGGGTAATTTGTAGCATCATTTGCCGCGCCAGTTGCATGGCAGGGAAGGGGCGACTGATGCCACGGGCCAGCACTGCAAATTCGGTTTTACTCAGTTGCGCCAACAAGCTATTTTCATCGATACATTGCTCAAGGCGCTGTGCCATCGTCAGCAACAGCTGGCGGTGCTGTTCTTCACTCATCACGCCGGAAACCTCTTGCAAGGTTTCGATGCCAATCACCAGCAGATGGAATTTTTCACTCCGCATTCCACCGCTAATTTCCTGCTCAAGCAGTTGCTTAAACAGCACACGGTTGGGCAGTTCAGTGACCGGGAAGCGGGTACTGATGCGGCTCATATCCGAATAGGCTTCGGCCAATAACTGTTGGTTACGATTATAGTTGTGCACCAAGACCCCCAGCTCATCATCCTGATGGTGGGCGGGTAAGGTGAGTTGGTGATGCAGCACACCTTGCTGACCAATTTTTTCCAGCTCTTTCGCTATCGCCCTTAGCGGGTGAATAATCAGCCGATTAATACACCAGGCGATAGAGACCGAAAGCACTAATGCCAATAACAGATAGGTCGAAAGCATGGCTGACAGCGCGCTGAGAATAAACTGGTACATCCGATATGAGTCGGCCCGCAACACTAAATGCGCCAGTGGTTGCGGATTGGCGGAGACTCGCTCCAGCGCATACAGCGGTAGCGTTATCTCTACCGGCAGGGAAAAAATTCGCTTAGCCCAGCGGGGAACAGGCCGCTCCGTGGGAAAGTTGGCGTGCAACACCTGAATTTGGTTCGGCAAAATGACTTCAGCGCGGCTGAGAATGCCAATCGGCAATAGGCTATTGAGGATTTTTTTGGCTTGCGGGACATCAACGCTTAATATTGCTTCGGACAGGGGTTGGCGAACCGAATAAGCGATACTCTCCAACTGCCTGGCATAGTCATCCTTGCGCTGCTGCACAAAGTGGAATAACTGAAGGACGATAAAAATGCAGATAGTCACCAGTGCAACCACTGCAACTGCCGCCATCTGTTTTATCGTTAATGAACGCCTTACCCGCAAACTCGCTCTCCGCCAATGCCGACTGAATAAAAAAAGTGGTTGCCACATCATGGGGCTACCCGTCGATTCTGTCTGAGTATACTCGATCGCTTTCAGATTTTATCTGGTGATGCTACACCGGAGGGGAAGAATACCGTGGGTTTCAGTGTTTTCCTACCAAGATCGCAACGTCAGAGTGCCATTTCTCACTCTGACGTTGTTTTTTCATGCAAATCAATATGGCGATGTTGTCAGATTAGCTGGCTTGCTCCGCCTCATCCTGATCAACCGCAAAACAAGCCACCATTTGGTCACCATACTGTTTTAGTTGCGGCTGCAACTGAGTACAAGTACCAAAAGCTCGACGGCAGCGCGCATTGAACGCACAACCCGGCGGCGGGCTCATCGGGCTAGGTAGCTCGCCCGTCAGCTTAATGCGCTCGCGGCGCATATCAGGATTCAGGCGCGGTGTCGCCGATAGCAATGCTTGCGTATATGGGTGACGTGGATTGTTAAAAATGGCCTCTTTGCTGCCTTTTTCAACACAACGGCCCAGATACATCACCATCACTTCATCGGCGATATGCTCAACTACAGACAGATCATGGGAGATAAAGACGTAAGACAGCCCCAGTTCCTGCTGTAAATCCATCATCAGGTTCAATACCTGCGCCCGTACGGATACATCCAGCGCCGAGACAGGTTCATCAGCAATCACCACATCCGGGTTTAACATCAAGCCGCGCGCAATCGCGATACGTTGGCGCTGACCACCGGAGAACATGTGAGGATAGCGATCATAGTGCTCGGTTTTCAGGCCGACCTTCGCCATCATCGCCAATGTTTTCTCACGGCGCTCTTTGCTGCTGAGTTTGGTATTGATTTGCAGCGGCTCTTCCAGTATCTGCCCCACTTTCTTGCGTGGGTTCAGTGAACCATAGGGGTTCTGGAATACAATCTGGATTTTCTGACGGCGCAGTTTTTCCGCACTTTCATCCGGCTTGAGCAAGTCCTGCCCTTGATAGTAAAGCTCACCACCGGTTGGGATCTCAATCATGGTCAGTAGGCGGCCCAACGTGGATTTACCACAGCCCGACTCCCCGACCACCGCCAAGGTTTTGCCACGCTCCAAGGTGAATGACACCCCATCGAGTGCCTTAACCAGGCGCTCCGGAGCAAAGAAACCTTTTTTGACCGGATAGTATTTTTTCAGATCAATGGCCTGCAACAGTGGCTTGCCGGCTTGGGATTCTGGTTTCATTTCAGTTTTATTCTGGCTCATAGGGTCGGCCTCCCCGCATCATCGAGCGGTGTATGGCATTTAACCTGACGCCCCGCTGGCCCCAGCAATTCAGGCTCTTCACGGCGGCAACGATCATTGGCATACGGGCAGCGTGGGTTGAGCAGGCAGCCCTCTGGGCGGTCATACTTACCCGGCACCACACCCGGCAAAGAAGCCAGACGCGCTTTATCCTGAGCAAACTCCGGTAAGGCGCGCAACAACGCCTGCGTGTATGGGTGGCGCGGTGCGCGGAAGATTTCCGATGATTTACCGGTTTCTACCACCTGACCGGCATACATCACAATAATGTGGTGTGCCGCCTCGGCCACCAGTGCCAGATCATGGGTAATCAGCAACAGCGCCATATTTTCACGCTGCTGTAACTCCAGTAGCAGCTCAATAATTTGCGCCTGAATGGTTACGTCCAGCGCGGTTGTCGGCTCATCGGCAATCAGTAGCTTGGGTCGACAGGCAATCGCCATGGCAATCATCACGCGCTGGCTCATCCCACCGGAGAGCTGGTGCGGGTAGACATCCAAACGTGAAGCGGGATCAGGAATGCCCACCAGTGTGAGCAGATCCACCGCCCGCTGAAAACGCGTTTTACGGTTACCGCCCTGATGCACCTTCAGCGCTTCCATAATCTGGAAACCGACGGTGTAGCATGGGTTAAGGCTGGTCATTGGGTCTTGGAAGATCATCGCAACTTCCGACCCCACCAACTGACGCCGCTCTTTTTCAGAAATCTTGGTCAGGTCGCGGCCGTTAAATTCCAGCTTTTCGGCCATCACTTTGCCGGGGTAATCAATCAGCCCCATGATAGCCAGTGAGCTGACTGATTTACCGGAGCCAGATTCACCAACAATCCCGACCACCTGCCCTTGCTCAATGCTGTAACTGATACGGTCTACGGCCTTGAACGGCGCGCCTTCGTCGCCGAAGTGCACCGACAATTTATCTACATTTAAAAGTGCCATCTCTCTCTACCTCTGTTACTGCTTGAGTTTGGGGTCGAGAGCATCACGCAGGCCGTCCCCCATCAGGTTAAACGCCAGAACCGTTAGCAGGATCGCCACACCGGGGAAGGTCACGACCCACCAGGCGCTTTGGGCGAACTGCAACACGTCAGAGAGCATGGTGCCCCATTCCGGTGTTGGTGGTTGCGCACCCATGCCGAGGAAGCCGAGAGCCGCCATATCCAGAATGGCGTTAGAGAAGCCGAGAGAGGCCTGCACGATTAATGGCGCGAGGCAGTTTGGCAAAATATTGATAAACATTTGGCGTATCGCACCCGCACCGGCCACGCGTGAGGCCGTCACGTAGTCGCGGTTGACCTCAACCAGCACCGCTGCGCGCGTTAAGCGCACATAATGCGGTAGAGCGACAAAGGTGAGCGCCAACGAGGCATTCACAATGGAAGGCCCAAACACCGCCACCAAAACGAGCGCCAGTAACAGACTTGGCAGGGCCAGCATGATATCGACAACCCGCATGATGATGGCATCGACGATGCCGCCAAAGTAACCGGCCAGTAATCCGAAAACGACCCCCATCACCAGTGACAGCACAACTACCAGACAGCCGACTAACAATGAGAGTCGTGCGCCATACATCAGGCGGGACAGGACATCGCGGCCCACATCATCGGTGCCCAGCAGGAATTTCCAACTGCCACCCTCTTCCCAAACCGGAGGTTTCAGTAATGCGTCGCGGAACTGCTCTGCTGGCCCGTGTGGGGCAAGCCAGGTGGCACCGGCGGCAATCACCAGCATAATAATGATGTAAAACAGGCCAATCACGGCCCCTTTGTTGCGCTTGAAATAGTGCCAAAACTCCTGCAAGGGAGTCATTGGCTTCGGCGCACTTTTTACTGTCGACTCAGTAAGTTGAGACATTCTGCGCCCCTTATTTCTTGTGACGAATACGCGGGTTAACTACGCCATAGAGCACATCTACCAGCAAGTTAACTAAAATAATCATGATCGCGACCAGCAACACCCCGCCCTGTACTACCGGGTAGTCACGGCGTTGCAGTGCATCCATCAACCAGCGGCCCAATCCCGGCCAGGAGAAGATGGTTTCCGTCAGAATCGCCCCAGCCAGCATCGTGCCGACCTGCAGACCGATCACCGTCACCACAGGCAGCAAGGCATTGCGCAATGCATGAACCACAATTACGCGCATCCGGCTCAGGCCCTTGGCCCGTGCTGTGCGGATATAATCCTCGCCCAACACTTCCAGCATGGAGGAGCGGGTCATGCGCACGATAACCGCCAGAGGGATGGTACCCAGGACGATGGCCGGTAAAATCATATGCATCACCGCATCTTTGAAATCACCCGGTTCACCCCAGATTAAGGTGTCAATCAGCATAAAACCGGTGAGTGGCAAGCTGTCATCCAGGAACACCGTATCGCTGACTCGCCCGGAGACCGGGGTGAGGTTCCATTGCACCGAAACCAGCATGATCAGCATGATGCCCCACCAAAAGATAGGCATCGAGTAGCCGGTGAGAGAGATCCCAACTGCGGTATGATCGAATATTGAGCCGCGTTTGACTGCCGCCAGCACTCCAACCGGTATCCCCACGGCGATAGCAAACAGCATCGCGCAGATCCCAAGTTCCAGCGTGGCTTTAAAGCGTGGGACAAACTCTTCCCAGACGGCAATACGGCTTTTTAGCGAGATGCCGAGGTCGCCATGTAATACGCCATTCACATAGTGGAAGTATTGTTGATAGAGAGGCTTGTCCAGCCCCATTTCTGCCATGATTTGAGCATGACGCTCGGTGGAGATACCGCGTTCCCCGGCCATGATGGTCACCGGGTCGCCCGGGATCATATGAACAAAAGCAAAGGTCAGCAAAGTAATGCCGATAAACGTTGGGATAACTAACCCCAAACGTCGGAGTATGAACTGCAACATATCCCGAACTCTCTGTGTAGAATGCCAGGCTGCTCGTGGGCAACCCCGCTTATTAAACCTTCCCAATAAGCTATTTTACTTGCCATTTTGACCTAGGGCAGTGCTCACCACCGTCACGTACTGCGTGTACGCTCCGGTGCTTGTGCGCTGTCCATGCTCAAAATTTCTGCGACAATGACACATATTGGGGAAGGTTATATGGCTCACATCTGTATCTGTCTTAACCTAAACAAAGAAACCGGTGAACATGCAGTTTGCACATTCACCGGTCGTCTAGCAGGTTAAAATTAATCCAGGGATACGTTCTCGAAATGGTGTTTACCCAACGGATCGACAACATAACCTTTCACTTCTTTACGCACTGGCTCGTACACGGTTGAGTGAGCAACAATCAGCGCTGGCGCTTGATCATGCATCACAACCTGAGCTTGTTTGTAAAGCGCGACACGTTTGTCATGGTCAGACTCAGCACGAGCTGGCTGGATCACCTCTTCAAACGGCTTATAGCACCACTTGGAGTAGTTGGAACCTTGTTTTGCCGCATCACAGCTGAACAGGGTGGCGAAGAAGTTGTCTGGGTCCCCATTGTCCCCGGTCCAACCCATCATCACAGTTTCATGCTCGCCATCTTTAGCACGCTTGAGGTATTCGCCCCACTCATAGGTCACAATCTTGGCTTTCACGCCCACTTTCGCCCAGTCAGACTGGATCATTTCAGCCATACGACGCGCATTCGGGTTGTACGGGCGTTGAACTGGCATTGCCCACAGGTCAATGGCGAAACCATCTGGTAGACCGGCTTCTTTCAGTAGCTCTTTCGCTTTAGCAGGATCGTAAGCGTAATCTTTCACCTCATCGTTGTAGCCCCACATAGTTGGTGGGATCAGGTTCTTGGCCGCCTGGCCTGCACCCTGATAAACCGCATCGATAATGGCTTGTTTGTTAACCGCCATGGTCAACGCCTGGCGAACCTTAACGTTATCCAGTGGTTTTTTCTCAACGTTGAAGGAGAGGTAACCGACGTTCAGGCCCGGTTGCTCCATCAGGTTGATGGTTTTGTCTTCTTTCATGCGAGCGATGTCTGCCGGGTTAGGGTACGGCATAACCTGACACTCATTTTTCTGCAATTTAGCGTAGCGAACTGACGCATCTGGCGTAATAGAGAAGACCAGACGATCAATTTTTGGCTTAGTACCCCAGTAGCCATCAAAGGCTTTGTACAGGATACGGGAGTCTTTTTGGTACTGCTGCAACTGGAACGGACCGGTGCCGATTGGATTCAAATCGACTTTTTCCGGTGTGCCGGCTTTCAGCATGTTGTTCGCATATTCGGCAGACAGAATTGACGCAAAATCCATCGCCAGGTCAGCCAGGAATGGGGATTCCGGACGGGCCAGTTCGAAGCGAACAGTGTTGTCATCAACTTTAACGATATTGGTGATCAAATCACCCATACCCATACCCTGGAAGTACTCATAGCTACCACCAGAGACTTTATGGTACGGATGCTTATCATCTTTCTGACGCATGAAGGAGTAGATCACATCATCAGCGTTGAAATCGCGAGTCGGTTTGAACTCTTTGTTATCTTGCCATTTCACGCCTTTGCGCAGGTGGAAGGTGTAGCTCTTACCATCTTCACTGACTTCCCACTTCTCAGCCAGACCGGGTTCAATTTCGGTTGTACCGAGTTTGAATTCAACCAGACGGTTGTAGATAGGAACAGAGCTTGCGTCATACGTCGTACCCGAAGTAAATAGCTGCGGGTTGAAACCTTCCGGAGAACCCTCAGAACAATATACTAATGTTTTCGCTTGTACACTGGCCGCCACGGTCAGTGCAATCAGCCCAATACCGAATTTCAGTATCCCTGTTTTTCCCAAGGAAATCGTCATCGCTTGTGCTCCATTATGGTGATGTGTGTTGTGTGTACGGCCAGACCCTATAATTTTTTCGTCCGTGGTCTGTACCGTTTTGGCCCATTAGCCGCAGGGATGCGGGATTGAGATGTTGGATAAATATCATCGCAACAGCAATTTTGGACGCGTGGAATGACCCAAACTGCACTCGATTACTCCCCCTGAGGGTACCAATTTGGCAACACTTGGTGGCAACGTCAATACGGTTTGAAAGGATTTATCAGGACAATGAGAAACAGCATGCAAACATAAAAAAAACTTCCCGTTAACATTCATAGCATGAAAATTTATGCTAGCAGCACTTTGCCAGCGGGATTAACTGGGCAATTAAAATAAAGCAGTGGTAATACCCAGAGACAAACCGAAAAACTTTGTTGCTAAATGATGCATATCCGTTCAGATTTTTTTGTTATTTCGACAGAAAACAGGAGGAAATGCTGCTATGGCAGCCGATAAGTGACGCGAACCTTGTCACATACAGCCATAATCGTACACATCTTGCGTGTCGTTAAAAAAGAGCAATCCCGCACAGTGCTATTACGCGGGTAACGATCAATATCAGCTCGACGAGTAGCGCACCACAAGAGTGCCCCAAATCAGTGCCAGACTCCTAATCGCGCCAGTGCCTTATCAAAAAGATGATTTAAGCTACCCAGTAGCATCGCTGTTCAACACCGATAGCCCGGTAAATAATTAGGGTGTGTAACTAAATCAACCATTAAGGCTTAATATTTTTACTTACCCCTAAACCACCTCTTATAACTCCCTTTTTATTACTTAATATTTTATAGTGCAGATCAACTTGGTCAAAAGCACTGATGACTCTACCATGATTATTTTGAAAAACATTCGCATTGACCTTGATATTATCTGAACTAATGACACTACCATTAAGGTTATTCATACTCTTAGCTTTAATCTTTATATCTGCCGGACCTGAGCTGCCTAATGTTCTAATATCACCATTATTATTATAAAATGCATTTTTTGCTTCCATAGAAACATAACCACTATTAGCATAAATACTGCCCTCGTGATTTTTAATTAATCCCCCTTTGATTCTGACGCCAAATTTTTCTTTTTGATTGTAATTTGCTCCTTGTCTTTCACTTTTTATTCTACCTTTACTATTATCTATTAACCCGGTACTTTTTAATTTTATCTTATGACTCTCTATTTTTCCTGATACATTACTAATAAAAAAATCAGAATTTATACTGACGATGTCATCAGCAATAATTTCTCCTTGATTACTACTTCCACTTCTTTTCGATACAATAAAAATCTTATTGGCATACATCCCACCAAGTTGACTGACATCTGTACCAATTTCACTCTTAGAATTATAGGAAAACCCCGCCAATGACCTTAGCCATAATTTATTGTCGCTTTTAAAGCTAATTGCATTTTTTCCACTGATGGACAATAGATCGGTTGTTTCTATTTTGCCATCAACTTTCAATGATTCAGAAAACAAGTCCAAATAGTTATCCATATATTCATTATGTTGCAAACCTTCTTTCCCGATATATATATTACCTTGATAAACATTGAAACCAGCGAGCTTATCACCTTTGAATGCAGGAACTCCGGTCGTTAACGTCACATAATCTGTATTTCTGAAACGACAACCGTTACAACTTATTCCTGCCGGGTTAGCAATAATGATATCGGCAGATTGCCCGGCAACGATCAAAAGACTATCAAGCTGACTTTTACTCATTGAAGTGACTTCATTTAATATTACGACTGCCTCACCATTGATTAAGTTTGAATTCCCGTTCTTTTCTGATGCCACAATATTATTAAATATTATCTTATTATAACCTTTGCCTTTCTCTGCATTAAACTTTACGTATTTATTATGAGATATCCCTTCCGAGTTTGGTGTCTGAATATCAATGACAGTATATTTACCCCCCTGACAATAAGCATTTTGCATTTTGCACATTTTCTTTTCTTCGATGTGATAATATAAGTCAGGTTGATTATTCTTGGGCGCTGTTCGATCAACAACAACCTCAGCATATAAGAATGGAGGCGCATAAGACAAAAGAAGAATTCCATAGCATATGTCATGTAAACTCACATTTACTTTAGTCATTAAAAATCCTCATTTAACTGGGATATAAGTCACAATAGCCGGCAAGAGAAAAACAATCACAAGTTGAAAAGTAAACGGCTATATATAAAATAAGTTAATATTGCCAGCTAATAGCGAAGCCAGACACTAAAGAGTCGGTAGAGAAATTCGCGGGTTTAATTAAAGGAATAGCAAAATAAAAATCATAACCAATCTGGTGATATCTCCCACGAAAACCACTTGCAGCACCTGCGAGAGCATTACCGGAAAGTAGAGGCTTATTTTCTTCAACGACTTGGCCGTAATCAATACCGGCATACAGTTGCAGACCAGCTACTGGGCTATACCAGGCCACTTCATTTCTTAAGAACCACCCACCAGAATCAGCCAACGCACTCCCCTCATTAAACCCACGCACTGAACCTCGGCCACCAATTAGAAAATTATCCTGTATCGTGAGATTTGAGCGGGTATATTGTTGGCTGAAAATCGGTTGATAATGAAAACGTTGCTCGCCCAGTTGAAACGGAATATCCAGTGAAGCGTTGACGTTAATCAACCTTGCCGCTACCCCCCCAGTAAGCCCTGGTGCTGGGCGCGCGCTAAACCAATTAGTACCTTGCTGGTAAGTCACTCCCCCATTGAACGTACCCCAATGGGAATAATATAAATATTGCAATCCCAGTTGCCAGTCTATGGTATTAAGCCGTTGAACACCGATCTCAATATCACCCAAAAAGCGGTTGGTATTACGAATCAATACCCCTGCATTAGCTACAGCCTTATAATTATAGCCTCGCATCACTAATCGTTGAGTTTGCATATCTAAGGAGTGCCAGCGTGTTTGATATTTAAAAGCAGTTTCTGCCAATAACAAAGATTGGTAGCGACTCCCCCGACTACCAGTCATACTCAGTAACCAATTACCGTAAGGTAACGAATAATGCAGTGAAAAATAATTATGGCCTTTATCATGGTGGTAATCAAAATCTCGACTGGTAGAGAAATAAGCCAGATCACTTAATGAGAATGGATTATCAAGAAATAACGTTCCACCGACGCGATAACGGCCAAAAATATCATTCCCTGCATCATCCAGAAAAGTATTAATACGGAAAAAGCGAGATTGTTGACGCTTAATAATAATATCACTGCTTAAGTCATCACGATTTATCGCTACATCCATCGTGGCGTTTACCGTAGGCAAACGCTGTAAATTATCCAATCCTTGTTCAAGATGGCGTAAATTAAGCAAATCCCCAGATTTACTGGGAAAAATAGTATTTAACTGTGCATAATTGTCATTGGTTGCTTCATACACAATATTATTAATCAGCCCCGGAGTCAGTGTGATATATAAGGTTCCGCCATCAAGGCGTTGTTCCGGTATGACTAACGTTGAGGTGATATAGCCATCAGCAATGAGCTGATTCTTTAATTGGTTGGTTAAAATACTAAGGCCCTGCTCACCTAAACAGTGCCCATATGCATCCTGCGCTATTTTTTTTAGCTTCGTCTCATTAGAAAATTTATTCACCCCCGTTAACTCAACAGAGTTAATAGCAAAACACTCCTCCTCAATAGGAAATAGAGTATCTATTATCGGCTGATCTTGCCTGACTAAATTGGCCTTAATTTCAATGGAAAAAATCAGCACGACTATTGGTACAAAATATAATATTACACGTTCCATTACTCCATTGTTTCTTATTACATTCATAATTAAAACAACCTTTATTATAGAAATAAAGACCTGTAACAACATTGGCCTTAAATAGCGAATTTCAGACTATGCTATTATCTTATTTAAGTGATATTTTAGTAAGCCTATTCGTTTTAAGAAATTATAAACAGATGATTTTTGCGAGAGATTAATCCTAACCAACAATTATCACTTCCCAAGATATATAACGGCAAGTTGCTATTATGCAGGCGATAAAACGGTGACGATATTATAATTTTTATTCAGTAATGGGTTGAAAATAACGTGCAATAAAAACAAAAAAACCCTGACATTTCTGTCAGGGTTCTTAAATTTGGTCGGCGAGAGAGGATTCGAACCTCCGACCCACTGGTCCCAAACCAGTTGCGCTACCAAGCTGCGCTACTCGCCGAATTGGGGCGCATCTTACTGCTACGATCCTAGAGCGTCAATCACTTTTTAACACCCCGCTGGCGACTGTTGCTTATATCATCACCCGCGGTCAAAACAGCATCACTTCGAGCTTAAATCAAGCTTCCACAGGTTTTAGCTGCGGCGACTGCGCCCGCAGGAATGGCAGCAAGAAGAAAGCAGATAAGCAGGCGGCAACGGAAATCACCACAAAGAAACCATTCCAGTGCCAAATCTCCATCACACGAGCAATAGGGTAGCCAGATAAAGCCGCACCTAAGTAGGCAAACAACCCAACAAAGCCGGTGGCAGCACCTGCTGCGTCTTTATGTGAGCATTCAGCAGCAGCCATACCAATCAGCATCTGCGGGCCAAAAATAAAGAAACCAATGGCGAAGAAGCAGCCCGCCTGCAAGACATAACTGACCCCCGGCATAATCCACAACGACGCGACAGAGAGGAAAATACCAATGGCGAAAATCAGGTTCATTGGCCCACGATTACCGCGAAACCACTTATCAGATCCCCAGCCCGCCACCAGCGAGCCAATAAACCCGCCCACTTCAAATAATGAAATTGCTGAGTTGGCGGTCATCAATGAGTAGCCTTTCTCTTGCGTTAAATAGAGATTTCCCCAGTCATTAATTGCAGTACGAACGATATAAACCAGTACATAGGATACCGCCAGCAACCAGATATATTTATTGGTTAACACATAGCGCTTCACTATCTCTTTATTCGATAACCCTTGGCCCTCTGACTCCTGCACCAGCTCCATGGCATCATTGCGCCACTTACCGACACTCGGCAACCCCATGGTGCTTGGCTTATCGCGCAAGCGCCAACACATCAGCAAACCAATCACTACACCGATAATACCGGGAATAATCATGCCGTAGCGCCAGCTAAAATGTAGAGAGATAAAACCGACTAACAGTGGGATTAATGCCCCGCCAAAATTATGGGAGGTATTCCAGACCGCCCACCAACCACCGCGCTCTGAGCGTGAATACCAGCTGGTTAAGATTTTGGAGCATGGCGGCCAACCCCAGCCCTGGAAGAACGCATTAAGAATCCACAGCGTACCAAATACCAAGAGTGACGAGCTCATGCCAAACAGGATATTGATAATCCCGGTCATGACCAGCCCAATTCCCATAAAGTAGCGCGGGTTTGAGCGGTCACTGATCATGCCAGAGATAAATTTAGAGCAGCCGTAGGTGATATAAAACAGTGTGCCTAAGATCCCAACATCTGACATCGTCAGGCCTAAATCACTAAGCATGGCGGGCATAATGAAGGTGAAACTTTTGCGGGTAAAATAGAATGCCGCGTAGCCGATATACATCGTCCACATTAATTGAATGCGCCAATATTTATAAGAGGAATCAATTTGTGTTTGATTCGTTACTGGCGGTACGTTATCGCGGCTTTTGAGGAAAGACCACATGTTGAACCTCAGGATATTTTTACAAGTGCCATCATCATGATGCGCGCGCGCGCGAACCCCATCAGAGAAATTCCCGCCGCATCCGAGAATATTTCTTAGTTTTCATTAGCTGGCGATGAAACTGCGGGAAGGATCACATTTAAGCAGGTGCCCTGATCGACACTCAGGCTAAAGCTGCCCCCTAGCGCGCTGACTCGAGATTGCATACCACGCAGCCCATACCCCGGTGTTAATGTGGCCAAATCTATACCTTTTCCGTTATCACGGATCGTCAGATATATTTTCTGTTTATCCTGCCGTGCATTAATCTCAATCCGGCTGGCGGCCCCATGGCGATAGGCATTGGTCACGCCCTCCTGACAGATACGGTATAGCGTGATTTTCAGCGTCTCGTCTATCGGATGATCATCCAACTGCCAATTCAATACGCCCACGACGGATTGGTCTTGCGGGATCAGTTCGCGCATCAATGCCGCAACTGCCGCCGATAACGGCAAGTTATTCAATGCTGCTGGCCACAATTTAGCTAACACATCATGGACGCCATCATAGACCCGCAGTGCCAGCGTCTCTATCATCTCGGCGCTGGTCAGCACTGGCGGCTCGGCGGTCAAGCGCCTGATAATACTGGCTTGAGTACGGATCACGGTCACTGTCTGCCCTACCTCATCATGCAGCTCTCGTGCCACATCACGACGGGCGTGCTCTTCCGCCACCACTAATGCTTTCGCTAACTCACGATTTTCATTCAAGCGGATTTGCAGTTGTTGATTCAATTCCCGCTGACGCTGAATGCCCGCCCCCAGCAATAAGCCGGTCAAACTCTGCGCAAGCAGTGACAGTAGCAGGTCGCGATGGGAGTCCAATTGCGTCGGCGTATTGATCAATAGCACCACGCCATTCAGCAGTGTCGCCACCGCGCCCCCTTGCCAGCCATAGCGGTAAGACATAAAGACAATCGGAATAGCCAGGCAGAATGGCGCAAACAGGTGCAAATCCGTTTCGGTGACTTGATACTGCAACCAGATACTCAGCGCGAATAGCAGCAGATACCACATGATATGCTGCAAACGCAGATTAATCGGCTTATGAATCAGCCCCGGCTCTAAGGGTAACCAAATCTGGCGTGCAAAATAGTGCCACAATAACAAGCAGGTAGGCGCGATAGTAAAGCCTCCCACCAGCCCCAGCAATAATGCCATCGCCCCCTGTTGACTCGCGATTTGCCATCCCACGGCCTGTATCAAGGCGGCAGCCAGGATCACCGCGCCTTGCATCAACGGCCATTGCCATTCGCTGCTGTTTTTCTGATGGCGCAATAACCAGGGGGAAGCAAAAACGGCCAATAGGGTAGTCGCCAACAGGAGGGGGAGCGCGTACCACAATAGATCGACGTAACCAAACTGATCGGTTAGCAGCCACCACAGTAGTGCGTCACCCAGCAGAATACCCGGCCAGTACTGACGTGGGCTTTGCAATAAAATGCCCATTCGCAGGCCAAAGGGGAATAACAGCAGTGCCTGTAAGGGCCGATCAACCAGTTGAGTGCCGATTGACCATAAGCAGAAAGTTGCAGTGGTATAGATAAAAAACAACGCGACTGACATGATCAAACGCTGCATCATAGGTTCAGAACCTGCTTCGCCAGCTCCACATTATTGCTGACACCCAACTTGGCAAATAGGTTAGCGCGATGCACATGGACGGTTTTAGGTGACAGGCCGAGCGACTCTGCAATTTCGCGTACTTCCATCCCCTGCGCCAGTAACACCGCCACCTCACGCTCACGGCGGGTCAAGGGGTCGACGGCAATACGAGCCAGTTGTTGAGCAATTTCTGGCATCAAATAGACACCGCCACTACCCACGGTTCGCACGGCTGAAACCAGATCTTCCGGTTTACAACGTTTGGAGAGAAACCCGCGCGCGCCGCGCTCTAACGCCATCTCGACCAGCGCCGGGCTGTCATGCATCGACAGCATAATGACCCCTAGCCCTGACGGAAGATCCTGCAATAAATCTAAGCCACTCTCATCGGGCATGGAGATATCACAAATACAAATATTGGCCTGTAAACTCGGTAGCCCGGCGCGAGCCTGCTTTGCCGAATTAAACTCCCCCACCACCTGAATATCCTCTTCCAGAGAAAGTAGCTGAGCAAACCCTGAGCGCACAATGTCATGATCATCAATAAAAACAACACGGTAAGTCATCAAGAACTCCAACCAGTGATGGTCTGAGCCTGTAGTATACCGCAAGCTTATTGCGCCAAGGGAGATTGGCGTCAAAAATCGAGCCAGAACTAATTATAACCGTGCTAATTGATTATATTATCGGCTGATAATGTCTGGCAGGAGCCTGACACCAGTTATTTTGTTCATTAATCCCACCATCCGGTGAGGTGTAGCCTAAACAGCCCAAAATTGAATCAAACAGTTCAACATGGCGGTGTGTTTTGCCCACCCGCTGCTCTGCTTGCAGTTGCTCAAAAGCAGCGAGGTGCTCAGGTTGTGACAAAAATTTGTCTGAAGCCCAAACCATTAATGGCACGCGGAATTGTTCTGGCGGGGCCATTTCTCGTGGGGTGCCGTGGAAGTGAGAGTTATCGTCAATGGACTCACCATGATCAGCAGCATAGAACACCAATGCTTTCTTATCGCGCATTTGGTCAATTACATTGGCGATAAACGAATCGGTGTACAACACGCTGTTATCAAAGGAATTTACCAGTTGTTGTTTGCTGCAAAAATCATCCACACCCATACATTCTGGCTGATAGCGGGCATAGCTGCGGGGGTAGCGTTGGGAGTATAGATAGTGTGAACCTTTGGTATGCAGGATCACCAAATGCTTACCTTCCGGATAGCGCCCAAGTGACTCTTTCAACTCATCAACCAGTAGCATGTCATCTACCGGTTTATCGTCGTTACGTTTCTCCGAGGCAATTAATTCTCGGAACGAATAGTTATCAGTGTTCGCATTATTGTAGAACCACATCTCGCTCTGCATGGCGAACAGCTCAGAAGTGAACCCCAATGATTTCATGACGGCGAATACATTTTGCTCTTTCAGTGTGCGCTGCGGATTATCTTCCGCACCACCTTCGCGCACAAACATACAGCGCAGCGAGAGTTTGGTGGAGGTATCGCAGGATGTGCCACGGAAAGCGACCAGATTCTTCTCTTTACTTAAACGAGGGGTGGTATCACGTGCATAGCCTAGCAACCCCATATGATCCCAGCGGGTCGTCTCACCAATAATAAACACCACATAGGTTTCATCAATACCGGCGGGTGCGACATAAGTATGATGCTCAGTTGGGTTATACAGTGTGACTGCATCATACTTTTCGTTGTATTGCGTATAGGCGTATAAACCCAGTGCTGCCAACCAGTTAGAGGGCAAATAGGAGTGAGCAACCACGCCGCCATAACTCGGTAAATCCACGGTTCTCAACTGCTCATTAGTGGTTTGCACATTATCCAGATAGCGAAGTGGCAGCCAAACCAGCGCTACCGCAGCCATCATCAATAAAATGGGCCTAATGCGCTGACCGGGGGTCTTAAATTGCTCAAGCAGAGTGAATCGTAAGGAGTTTTTCCAGATAAGTAGCAGCGGCAACGCACTGACCAGTACCATCCAGACCACAAAATGCAGCCCGATGACCTCTTTCGAAAGGTCGGTATCCGTGGTTAATACAGAAATCACGATGCCATAGCCAATCACGACATTGAAAAAAGTCATGTAATAGCTGGCGGCAACAGAAATTAGCACCAATAAACTCGCGACCACACGATAAAACCATCGGCCACCGAGTGATATCACCCGCATAACAAAAAAGGTAAAGAGGATGATTGCCATCACTTCGATGATAGCAGTCAATACTTTTATGCCTTGGATACCTTGGCTGAAGGAGTCAAAACGACGATAAAAGACAGAGATATTCAGGAAAATTCCAATATAAACAGCCAACAACAAAGAAATACTTTGCTGCGATAAAGATTTCACTCTGTCCATAAAACGCCAGGTCTCCAAAGACACTATTTGCGGCTTGAATCAATCAGACAGTGAACCTCCTTTCAGGTTCAGTGTGATATCAATAAGCAGGCTATTGAATCTTGCTGCGAGAATTATCTTAGCGGCTATTAGTGGACCAGTCCGCGAGCTAACGCAAACTCTATGTAGACCATATTGGTAGATTTGCTCAAAAACAGCACAAAAGAGACTTAGGGGAAAAAGTAGGAAGATACAGCCCACAAGAGAATTCCCATGGGCTTCTGAGGAGAGAGGTGGCTTATTTAATATTCAAAGTAACATCAATATTGCCACGAGTTGCATTGGAGTATGGACAGACAACATGCGCCTTTTTCACTAAATCTTCGGCGGCACTGCGCTCAATCCCCGGCAAGCTAATATCCAGTTGAACTTCAATGCCAAAGCCGGTCGGAATGGCACCAATACCGACAGTGCCCTCAATGCTGGCATCGTCAGGGATTTTGACCTTCTCTTTTGATGCAACGAATTTCAGTGCGCCAAGGAAGCAGGCCGAGTAACCCGCAGCAAACAATTGCTCTGGATTAGTCACCGCGCCACCCGCACCACCCATCTCTTTAGGTACACCTAATTTCACATCTAATACGCCATCAGAGGATGTTGCCCGCCCGTCACGACCACCGGTGGCTTTAGCTTTAGCGCGGTATACGACTTTTTCGATAGACATAGTGCTCTCCTTTCAGGGTCAATAAATATGAAGAATCAGTTCAACTTAAAAGTATGGCACTCATTATGAAAAAGCCCCCAATTTTGGGGGCTTCAAAGCAATCTTACTGAGCAGGGGTATCTATCTTGTCGTCTATCCGCTGCAACATATACGGATAGAACGGATTGGACGAAATGCGCATCAATGAATCCAATCCAACCACCAGCACCGCACGTTCACCACGCGCGGCAAAGGTCCCCAAACTGATACCGTATTGGTCACGCGGATCAGGGTAGCGGCCATACAATGAATCACTCATTGGGAATGGCAATGCGACGTGAGACAACGAGAAGATATCCGGCGGATAGACCAAGCCAGTTGGCACTGAAGTCTCGTTGGTTTCACCTGCCAGTGTGGTTATCGCCAATGTTTCATTACTTTGCGGCGAAACATTGGTGATCACAGTGGCACTGTAATTACGTGGCGGCGGCGGCAATAAGCGAGCCAGCGCGGTATAAGAAGATGTTCTCAGTAGCGGGCCGAAGCTGGCTGCGCGGTTCAAATCAAACAGCACCACTTCGCTGCCATTTTTCGGCAGGTGATTGTAGAGCGCAGTTACCACAGCACGGGTACTAACCGTTGAGTCCATTAATGACTGGAAAGTCAGAATTGGCGGCAACTCATCCATCTTATTGTTTCTGGCATCACGCGCAATTTGCTGCTGCAACACAGAAGTGAGCAAATAGGACTGACGCGCGGCATTGACCGGGAACGAGTTGTATTTGAAAGGATTAAACTCAGGCACTATCCCCAACCAAGCCGCTTTGGCAAAGGCGGGGAAGATAGCTGGCCAGCCAGCAACACCGGCAAAACGCGCAAAACTAGTCACGCCAATCATTGGAGAGATCAATATCACCCGCGCAGGTTTCGCCAGTTTGTGGTCATCCATTGAGTCCAGTGTGTACTTCATTGCTAGCGCACCGCCATTGGAGAAGCCAACGACATGCAAGGGTAAATCTGGACCACTAAGCGCTTTGGCCTCACGCACTGCCAGACGAGTTGCGGCTAACCAATCCTGCCATTCAACATCTGTCAGGGCTGCGGGTACAGATCCATGGGCTGGCAAACGGATACCGATGGCAACATAACCACGCTGACGATAATTTTCAGCGATATGGCGCAAGCTATAAGGGGTATCGGTCAAACCATGCAGCAATACCACAGCACCTTTCGGTTGCCCATCAGGTTGCAGAATATAAGAACGATTCCAGTCATTTTTAAAATGTGGCGGGTAGATCGAACTACCAGAATAATAGCGGTTTAGTGGAACCTGAGTTCTTGGTTCCAATTTTTCGGTAACATTTATCCGAACTTCATCGAAAATGTTATTTTCAGTTTTTATGTAATCCGCCCAACTGGCTTTATCAATCTCAGCCGCGTGCATTTCATGGGGAACGAAAGTGTGCCAAAGCTCAAGCTTCGGACCACGTTGTGTATCGTAAATACGTATTGCCAGTATGGTTACGGACATTACCACCAAGACCAGTATAATCCGTTTAATCCACCGCTTAATGGCTATGCCAAGCATGGGCCGTTACTCCGTAGGTCTATAATTTTTCACAATTGAGGTCAGTTTATCACCATCTGGCCACGCCGCTACATTAAACGCAAAATATTCTCTTGGTATATAATGCGATATAAATAAATCAGCATGCCGTTATTGCTGTCAAATGAATCTCGACAAACAGGCTAATTATCCGATATCTCTTGAATCTCAAAGTGACATTAAATATGCCCGTAAAATTTAAAGTATCTGATTTAATCTTGTGCCGGTGCAATATCGAGTTGATCATGCTGCCCCATAAAATAATGACTTAGGTTACCATTAGCATTTTTGATATTAGGCCCAGCTAGGGAATTAATTTATGCGAGGTTAGCGGCTCACTCTTAACAACTTAAGTTTGGCCGCTGGATCCTCTACCAGCAGCCAATCATTACCCTAATCCCATTATGCTCCGGGGCTTTCTACCTGCGCCTGAAGGGTACGCGATGGAGACTTACGCAACCAAATCCACCAGGCAAGAGTCATTAAGGCAACCCACGCCAAGCCAACATACATGGCAATGCGGGTATCAGGGAAATACCCCAGAACCGCAATAATGAATGCCATAAAGATAATGGTCAGAATCGGTGCCAGCGGCCAAAACGGCACAGGAAAGGCCAATCTGGCGACATTTTCTTTACTCATTGAACGGCGCATTGCCACTTGCGATATCAGAATCATCAACCACACCCAAACTGTGGCGAAGGTCGCGATCGAGGCGATAATCAGGAATATATTTTTCGGAATCAGATAGTTCAGCACCACACCACATAACAGCGCAATTGCCATCACCAAAATAGTCATCCAAGGCACGCCATTTCGTGTCAGGCGGCTAAAGCACTTAGGTGCCAGCCCTTCTTGCGCCATGCCATACATCATGCGGCCAGCCCCGTAGATATCACTGTTAATCGCCGAAATAGCGGCGGTGATCACCACCAGATTGAGAATATTAGCGGCAGAGCTTATACCTAATCTGCTGAAAATTTCGACAAATGGACTGCCATTCTGCCCAATACTATTCCACGGATAGATAGCCATCAGGACAAATAGTGTCAAAACATAGAACAGCAGAATACGCACTGGCACGGTATTAATGGCGCGGGGTAATACTTTTTCCGGGTTCTTCGCCTCACTGGCCGTCACCCCAATAATTTCAATACCACCAAAAGCAAACATCACTACCGCAAATGAGGCAATCACCCCCGTGATACCATTTGGCATAAACCCTTGGTGAGACCATAAGTTACTGACGCCAGTATTCTCATGACCCGCGCCAAAACCAAACATCATAATGCCCAAACCTGCGGCAATCATGGCAATAATCGCCGTCACTTTTAGCAGAGATAACCAGAACTCCATCTCACCAAAGACTTTGACTGAACAGAGATTTAGCGCACCAATAAAGAAAATAATACTTAGCACCCAAACCCACTGCGGGGCATCAGGGAACCACAGCCCCATATAGATGCCGAATGCGGTGACATCAGCCAGCGCCACGATAATCATCTCAAAGGTATAGGTCCAACCGGTCAGAAAACCCGCTAATGGCCCAAGATAACGGCTGGCATAGTGCCCAAACGAACCGGCAACTGGATCATGCACCGCCATCTCACCCAGTGCGCGCATCACCATAAACACGGCAGCACCACCAATCAGGTAAGCGAGTAAAACGGCTGGCCCCGCCAGACGAATCGCCTCGGCAGAACCATAAAATAAGCCGGTACCAATGGCGGAACCTAACGCCATAAACCGGATATGTCGCGCACTGAGACCGCGTTTCAGCGTGGATGAATCATTCTTCATGGTACATTCTCGCAAAATTTGTGCCCTTTCAGGCAGGGGTTCAGAGAGTGATCCCGTTAGCTGGGATCACCTATAGGCAAAAGTGATGACTATTTTTTATTTATTAGAGGCTGGGTAGAAGATGCGGTGGCATCAGTTCATTCATATGACGCTGTGCAATGAGCTGACTGGCAGCTTCAATATCGGGGGCAAAGAAACGATCTTTTTCGTAGTAAGCCACATGCTGGCGCAATAGCTGACGAGCTGGCTCCAGCGCATTTGACGTTTTCAAGCCTTTACGCAAATCCAGCCCCTGACACGAGGCCAGCCACTCCACGGCCAAAATACCTCGTACGTTTTCAGCCATTTCCCACAAGCGTTTACCTGCGCGGGGAGCCATAGAAACATGATCCTCCTGATTCGCCGAGGTAGGAATACTGTCGACGCTGGAAGGGAATGCCAGCCCTTTATTCTCACTGGTGAGAGCCGCAGCAGTAACCTGCGCAATCATAAAGCCAGAGTTTACGCCGCCGTTCTCCACCAAAAATGGCGGTAACGGCGACATATGTTTATCCATGAGTAGCGAAATACGGCGCTCTGATAATGAACCTATTTCTGCCAGTGCCAATGCCAAATTATCTGCCGCCATCGCCACTGGTTCAGCATGGAAGTTGCCACCAGATAACACGTCGCCTTGCTCAGCAAAGACCAGTGGGTTATCCGATACCGCATTAGATTCGATAGCTAACACTTCAGCGGCCTGACGCATTTGAGTTAAACAAGCCCCCATCACCTGCGGCTGACAACGCAGAGAGTACGGATCTTGTACTTTGTCACAATTACGGTGGGACTCTGATACTTCGCTACGGTCACCTAACAGATGGCGGTAAGTGCTGGCAGCATCAATCTGCCCGCGCTGGCCTCGTGCCGCATGGATACGGGCATCAAATGGGTTGCGGGAGCCTAATGCCGCTTCAACCGTCAAGCTGCCGAAGACAGAAGCCGCAGCATAGAGGTCTTCTGCCTCAAATAGGCCGCGTAGCGCATAAGCGGTAGAAACCTGAGTACCATTAAGCAGCGCCAGCCCCTCTTTTGCTGCCAGCGTGAGTGGTTGCAAACCAGCTTTGGTCAGCGCAGTACGCGCATCCAGCCACTCCCCTCGATAACGAGCCTTGCCTTCACCGAGCAACAGCAAGCTCATATGGGCCAAGGGTGCCAGATCGCCAGAAGCACCTACAGAGCCTTTTAGTGGAATATGAGGGTAAACTTCGGCATTAACCAATGTTATCAGCGCCTGAATAACCTCTAGCCGAATGCCCGAAAAACCACGAGCCAAACTGTTGATTTTCAACACCATAATCAGGCGCACAATGGCATCATCATTGGGTTCGCCAACACCCGCAGCGTGGGAAAGAACAATCGAGCGCTGTAGATTTTCCAGATCTTCCGTGGCAATACGGGTAGATGCCAATAGACCGAATCCGGTATTGATACCATAAGCGGTGCGCTTCTCTGCCAATATGGCTTGCACACAATCCACACTTTGTTGAATGGGGGCGTAAGCACTATCATCCAGCATGATATGTACCGGATGTTGATAAATATGCCGCAAATCAGCCAACGTCATCTGCCCTGGGCACAGTGTCATTGTTTCCATTGTTGTTTTAATGCTTGTTTTCATGAAGGTTTCCCCTGAGTCGCGGCAACCATTGGCAGATTCAACCCCTGCTCTTGTGCACATTGAATGGCGATATCATAGCCCGCATCGGCATGACGCATCACACCAGTCGCAGGATCATTATGTAGTACCCTGGCGATACGTTCGGCGGCTTCGTCGCTACCATCACAAACCACCACCATGCCAGAGTGCTGAGAGAAGCCCATGCCCACACCACCACCATGATGCAGCGACACCCAAGTCGCGCCACTCGCAGTATTCAGCAATGCATTGAGCAGCGGCCAGTCAGAGACCGCATCAGAACCGTCTTGCATAGCTTCGGTTTCACGATTAGGGCTGGAGACCGAACCGGAGTCAAGATGGTCGCGACCAATGACAATCGGAGCCGACAGTTCACCACTACGTACCATTTCGTTAAAGGCTAAACCTAATTTAGCGCGCTGACCCAGGCCGACCCAGCAAATACGCGCCGGCAGCCCCTGGAAGCTGATACGCTCGCGAGCCATATCCAACCAATGGTGCAAATGTTCATCATCAGGGATGAGTTCTTTAACCTTCGCATCTGTTTTATAAATGTCGTCGGCGTTACCAGAGAGCGCGACCCAGCGGAACGGGCCAATACCACGGCAGAATAACGGCCGAATATAAGCGGGGACAAAACCAGGGAAATCAAAGGCGTGAGTCACACCCATATCCTGTGCCATCTGGCGAATATTATTACCGTAATCAAATGTTGGGATGCCCATATTGTGGAAGGCCAGCATCGCTTCAACATGTTCAGCCATCGAAGCCTTAGCTGCATTCACCACCAACACTGGCTCACTTTGGGCGCGTTGACGATACTCTTCCCAGCTCCAGCCTCTCGGCAGATAACCATTCAACGGGTCATGCGCACTGGTTTGATCGGTCACCATATCCGGGCGAACACCACGGCGCACCAGTTCAGGTAAAATCTCAGCCGCATTACCGCACAAGGCGATAGAGACCGCTTCACCCGCAGTGGTGTATTTTTTGATTCGCGCTAATGCATCATCCAGATCTGTAGCTTGCTCATCCACGTAACGGGTTTTCAGACGAAAATCGATACGGCTCTGCTGGCACTCAATATTCAGGGAGCAGGCACCGGCTAAGGTTGCTGCTAGTGGTTGTGCGCCGCCCATACCACCTAGCCCCGCGGTTAATACCCAGCGCCCTTTTAAGCTACCGCCAAAATGTTGCCGCCCCGCCTCGACGAAGGTTTCATAGGTGCCCTGCACAATGCCTTGGCTACCTATATAGATCCAACTGCCCGCCGTCATTTGGCCGTACATGGCCAACCCTTTGGCATCCAGTTCATTAAAATGTTCCCAATTAGCCCAGTGAGGAACCAAATTTGAGTTGGCAATCAATACCCTAGGTGCATTACTGTGAGTTTTGAAGACGCCGACAGGTTTACCAGACTGAATCAGTAAGGTCTCATCATCATTTAACTGCGTCAGGCTTGCTACAATTTGGTCGTAGCACTCCCAGTTACGAGCTGCGCGGCCAATACCGCCGTAAACCACTAACTCTTTTGGATTCTCAGCCACTTCAGGATCAAGATTATTCATTAACATGCGCAGCGGGGCTTCGGTCAGCCAACTTTTGGCAGTAAGTTTTGTACCACGTGCGGCTCGAATCTCATTATCACGGAATCTGTTTTGGGCAGTCACGGCAATTTCCTTCAACCAGTTTTTCAGGTATCAACGACATTACTTCTCTTGAGCATTTATTAACATATACTCGTATAGACAAGTACAATCAAGCTCAGGAAAAACTGCAATATTCCGTCAAGGGCACAAAAAACAATTACGTTAATAATCTTTAAAATTAATTAGTTATCGTTAACTCTATTCTGAACCACGGTAGAGTAAAAGGATTTTTGACGTGTTTTTCTCTATAAAATCAGCATAAAATTGGTCTATTTTTGCGCACGGAGTCACATATAATTTACACAAATTTTACATTGCGACATGCTACATGCGCGATACCTCGCAGCTGATTTGAGTGCGCGACATCACCTGATTCATTATCTCGCCCCTCAGTTGGAATCAAAAAATGGATCTATTTCTCGCAAATAAGTCAGAGATAAAAATCCGATCAGCGATACACACGACAAATCGTGCCAAAATAATAAATAAAGGTGGGTGCATACAGGGGTAGGATAATTTATAGATCTATAGATGGCAGGTGGTATTCATACATCTAAAGCGGGTCGTCGGCGCGGCGATGGGTAAAGGTTTTCTCTAATAGTCGTTCCCAGAATGATAAAAGCCCCAACTGTGTTAGTCAGGGCTTTTAAGGTACTACAAATTTAAAATTAAACATTAATCAACTTAATAACGTGATACTTATCTTCATACTGTTTATAACGATGTACATGTTTCTACAGGAATATTTTCGTTTATTACTAACTTCCCTCCAATATATTAACTGAATGGTAACAATTCCCGCTTATTTCATTTTAGCTATCCTAATGATAAGACAAGCTAAATTAGTACATCCCCTCGCGATATATACTCTTTGTTACGTGGCTTTACTTTCGTCGCGATATCCTCGATCTCATACTTGTGTACACAAATCGCGAACATTACTATTAACAACAAAGCCTTAACTCATCGCGTTATCGTCCACAAAATGCGATTGTAAAGATTTACTGCGTAACCTTAAAGCTTCATCACAAAGGTTAATTATAAAAAACCACTGTGAATCTCACATACAAAAATATTTCGTGACCTTTATCGCATTATTTATAATCTTGCTACATAGACACCGGTTAAATAAAAGATTTGCTACTAATTGCACCGATGTTGAATTCCAATCTACTTGTTCTAGACGAGATGTCAATACTGTTTTTAAGAACATGGTTTTATTATCAGTACTACTTAAAAATCATCGTTTTTTATTAGCTTGAATTGTGTTCTAAGTCATTACCTTAACGTGATAACCTTCAGTAGATCTGCCTAGAGTCGCGTCCACATTGAGTTTTTTTTATTCTGCGGTGGGGGACCGAATAAACAGCAGTACTATGACCTGTTTTTCCGTGTTAGTGTATTTTGAATAAATAGAAGCCGTTGCTAATATTTTTCAATAATTTACCCTTCAGTAATCAATCTGGCCTGCAATAGACGAAAATAATACCAACGTAAAGGTAATGCGATTGCCCCTGAGTTCCCACTTCCTTTAAAAGGAAATATGCTGATTACACCCCACTTTCATGCTTTAGTGATACTAACCCACTAAAACTTCACTTCTCTCGACATGCTCACTTAAACAAACCGGCACCTTCTATATTTTATTAATTTTAGGAATTGACTTAAATGAGTATAACAATATAAAAAATAGAGTGTTTTTTTATTTTTTTCATGCTTAACTTTAGTTCTATCTCAAAATCTGAGAGTAGAAAGAAAATTTAATATGATTATCGCTACTATCTAATATCTGCTATGAAGAAATTACACATATACTTTATCAGTTGAATGGTCACGATAGCGTCGTGCTATAGAGGCCAAGAAAACCGCAATGATATAGCAAGCCAGGCATAGGACTGTTTTTAACCACTGGCTAAGGTAACTAAAAGACACATAGATACTTTTTGGGGGATCACGCATGTTCGAAGACCAAGACACATCGATCCTCAATACCTATTTTGGTACTCATAGCCCTTTTTGGCGACTTGCTTTTGACAGCCAAGCTTTAGAGTTAGCTGCGATTAAAGGGGCGACCAATATTGCGATTCCCCTTAATTCAGTTCAAACAATGAAAATCCGCAGTTTAACCGGAGTTACTGCCAGTTTAGATGTAGAAATTGAGATTTATGGCCACCCACTCCATTTACACCTTGTCGGCCGAAAAATTAATGACAAAGAGTGGGGAGGAACAGCCTCTGCCTATGCTGATACTGAATCTGTCGCTCGCGATTTAGTGATGGGACTCTCCTTTGCAGAGCAGGTCGTTTCCGAAGCGAATTCAGTTATCGTTATTCTAGATAAAGATGGCTACGTCCAACGTTTTAATCACCTCAGCGAAGAATATACCGGCAAAAAAGAACAAGATGTTATTGGCAAAAATGTGTATGACTTGTTTATGACGGCCAAAGAGGGGGCGTCATCGCGGAAAAATATTGAAGGCTTCTTCCAACGTGGCGCATCTTATGAAGTTGAACGTTGGGTTAATACGGTAAAAGGGAAACGCCTCTTTTTATTCCGCAATAAATTTGTTCACAGCGGCAGTGGCAAAAATGAACGTTATCTCATCTGCTCTGGTACTGATATTACCAAAGAGAGGCGCGCCCAAGAGCGCCTCAGGATTTTAGCTAATACCGACATGATTACTGGCTTACCTAATCGCCATGCGATTCATGAACGGATTAATAGCGCGATCCAAACTCGCGGTGATACCTCGGTAGGAATTATTTACCTCGATCTCGATAACTTTAAAAAAGTGAATGACCATTACGGCCACATGTTTGGTGACCGGTTACTCAAAGATGTCTCGCTGGCGATTTTGAGTTGTTTAGAGGAAAACGAAATGCTGGCCCGGTTGGGCGGCGATGAGTTTATTGTGCTGGTCGAGAACTCCTGCCTGAATGAACTGGAGGCAACCACACAGCGTATTCTTAACCGTATGAAATCACCTTTTAGAGTGGGATTGATCGAGGTATATACCGGCTGCTCTATTGGCATTGCATTATGCCCTGAGCATGGCGATACGCTGGAAAATATTATCCGCAGTGCGGACACTGCCATGTACACCGCGAAAGAACATGGCAAACGAACTTATTCAATATTTTCGCAAGAGATGAATAAAAAAGTATCTGAATATGTGTGGCTAGATACTAATTTGCGTAAAGGTTTAGAACAGCATCAGCTACAAGTGTTTTACCAACCCAAAATATCCACGCAAACCGGTAAAGTACATAGTGTCGAAGCATTAGTCCGATGGCTATCGCCTGAGCGCGGCGTAATCGCGCCTCTAGAGTTTATCTCATATGCAGAAGAGTCTGGACTAATAGGGCCACTAGGTAAATGGGTTCTGCAAACGTCAATGCAGCAGGCAGTTGATTGGAAGAGTCGAGGAATTAATCTGCGGGTGGCAGTAAATGTCTCTGCCCGGCAATTAATTGACGAGGCGATCGTAACCAGTTTTATTGAATCTCTTGAAGCCAGCGAACTGGAATCTAGCTTAGTTGATGTGGAACTCACCGAAAGTTGCTTAATAGATGACGAAGATGCCGCTATTAACATCATGAAGCAGTTGCGCCACTTAGGGGCTCAAGTTCATTTGGATGATTTCGGTACAGGCTACTCTTCACTTTCTCAATTAGCGCGTATCCCAATTGATGCCATTAAGCTTGACCAAAGCTTTGTGCGCGGTATTGATAATAATCCTATTTCACAATCTCTGGTTCGGGCCATTATCGTTGTTGCCGAAGCCCTTAAAATGCGGGTTATTGCCGAAGGGGTAGAGACGACAGGAGAAGAGGAGTTTTTGGACTCTATTGGCATTGATGAAAAACAGGGATTTCTTTACGCTAAACCAATGCCCGCAGATGAACTGGAGCATTGGCTGGTAACACAGCACCCTCACCTTTTACTGGATTAGGTGCCAAAAACTATATTGCTTTTGGCATTGTCGAGGTATGGCGATCTTGTAGCATAACCAAACGTTCAATATAGGCAATATCTTTTGGCTCAATAGAGAATGCAGAATCAACCCAATCCTCAGTAATATCCATTAATTCAGAACGTGTTAATTGCAAAACACGCTGTCGGACTCTAATCATGGCTCTCATACCATTTAGCTTAGGTCTTATCGTGTCTATAAAGGTGCGAGTCGCAAGATACGCATCGCCCGGTTGAAATAATTTATCCACTAATCCACGGCTCTCATACCATTCAGCAGCATGGGGTTCGCCGGTCCAAATCAGCTGTTCAGCCACTCGCATTCCCGCTTTTCTCGCGACAAGCGAATAGCCCCCCATCCCAGGAAATAGATTAAAGGCAATCTCCGGAAAGCCCATTCTGGCGGTTGTTTGTGCTAGAACAAAATGATGGGCCAGTGCGGCTTCAAATCCCCCCCCTAACGCACTGCCCTCAATCATTGCAATAGATATTGCGCCAGTATCAAACCCGCGAGAAGCTGCATGAACACAATCTACACAAGCGCGTGCATAGGCCATTAATGCTTCACGTTTACGACTGCGAATCATTTGTGCAAAAAAGCTTAAATCACCTCCCACATTAAACATATTGGGCACAACTGAGCCGGTCACCCAAAAATCAAAAGGTAATTTTGACTCTTTAGCGGCCTGCGCCAACGTCATAATATTTTCAATTAACTCTAAGTTAAAACAGGGGCGCGGATGAGCACGCAACAACATCCACATGATATTGCGCTCTTCTTCATAATAAGCCGATATTTGAGATAAATGGCCGGCTTCGGTAAAAGGGCGGCAGCTAGGCAGATTAATCATATTCATATTCCATCCAATGAGTTAGTTGAACACAAAGAGTACTTTTTGAGCCTGAGCCTCCTTGGGGAAGCGCTAAACATGCCGCAATCGCGACAATTTAAGCTGGCAGATAAATAGTGAGCCACTCAATGAATAAATGATGGAAAAGTAGTAAAATTTTCAAATACCGGAATGTTTGGGATACAGCTATGCAATGCGTAGAATATATATTTTCAGGAGGGTTGAATTTCAGATGAAAAAAATCTGCTATTGCAGATAAAATGCTGACTGAATTTTATCCCTAACGGATTTCTTATGTTGCAAATTCTGCATTTTCTTCTGGCATTGATGACTATTGCAATACTGGCATTACTGGCATTACTGGCTAGCCGTGACCGAAAAAGCATTAAACTGCGTTATATTTTTCAATTACTGATTATAGAAATCGCACTCGCTTATTTCTTTTTACACTCAGAAAGTGGCTTGGGCGCGATCACGTATTTTGCTGGATTATTCGAAGTATTGATGAAATTTACCGCAGTCGGCACCAGTTTTGTTTTTGGTAACATGAATGAACAAGGATTAGCCTTTATATTCTTGAATGTTCTTTGCCCAATCATTTTCGTTTCCGCATTGATTGGTATTTTGCAGCATTTTCGCATATTACCACTCATCATCCGGGTGGTGGGTACGTTGCTGTCCAAAGTTAATGGGATGGGTAAATCAGAGATAAAAGGCCAAGCATTCGCACGGGAACTTCACTGCCAGAGCTTCACTGTTAGAAATTCACCACTAAAAATCGACGCACACACTGGTATCAACACGCATCACAGACTCTTGTGCAAACTGCTGTTTATAGCTGGAGCGCAGAGCTTCAATGTCAGCATCTTTATCATTTTTATGGACAAGCACCAACGCCTTGCTACTCTCGTTGGCTACACGGCCATCATCTCCTAACCATTGCCCTTTGGCATCAATGACGGTCAGATCCTCTTTAAAGCGACTAGTCACATCATTATCCACAAAAGAGTGCCATTCAGCTGTAGAAATAGCGGGGCCATGAGGGCGATTCAAACCGAAATAGAGTGTCGTTTGTGTCATCGGCTCACCTTTAATACAGACCGGAGATGAAACTTTCGCTGTTACTGTGTCGCTGTGGACAGCGCGATCAACACAACCACTCAGTAATACGCCGGCAGCAATCATGCCGGTAAACAATACAGCCCGATAGTGGAACCGATTAACACGCTTATCCATGAACAAATCTCACTGAAATAAAAGATAAAAACTAGCATCGGATAAAGAACTCTGCAATCAGACCTAGCGATTATAAAATCGGCTCACCAGCTCCCGCGCAGAACCTAAATAGCTAGCTTTTACCCTAGAAATATTAATGTTAAATAACTAACGACATGATTTTTTAGCTATATATATTAGGTAGATAATTAAAAAAATGATTAGATTAAGTAATCATAAATAAATGGCTTAGAAAATCTCAGTCGCGACAACCCACCTGAGTGAGTATTCTGCGGCCTTTTCAGCCCTTAAGAAATTTGACTCATTATGCTACTTAGTGTTCTTTATATCATTGGTATTACAGCCGAAGCCATGACTGGGGCGCTGGCTGCTGGCCGTCGTCAAATGGATATGTTTGGCGTCATTATCATTGCTTCTGCCACGGCAATCGGTGGCGGTTCGGTCAGAGATATGCTGTTGGGTCATTATCCACTCGGTTGGGTTAAGCACCCTGAATACATTGTGATTGTCGCTGTTGCCGCCATTGTGACAACCTGGATGGCGCCTTTAATGAAACACTTGCGCCACTTATTTCTCGTGCTTGATGCTATTGGGCTGATTGTTTTTTCCATTATTGGTGCACAAATTGCCCTTGATATGGGCCACAGCACAATTATTGCAGCCATTGCCGCGGTGATTACCGGTGTTTTTGGCGGTGTACTACGCGACATGTTTTGTAACTGTATCCCATTGGTGTTTCAAAAAGAGATCTATGCCGGTATCTCCTTTGCTGCTGCTTGGATCTACATTGCCCTGCAATACACACCGCTGTCCCATAACTGGGTGATTATCATTACCCTTATCACTGGGCTAAGTGCCCGATTGTTGGCATTAAGATTCCGCCTTGGTCTGCCCGTCTTCAAATATGAGCACTCAGAGCACTGAGTCAATGCCGCAAAGGCTTTACTCTTCGGGCTGGAACCCTACAACAGATTGTTTCGATAAGAAATCAGCCATCTCTTGCACCTCTGGGTGGTGTAAGAAATGATTAATCTGTTTCGCCCGCACCGGCCCGACACCCGGCATTAAGCGCCACTCAGCAATACTTTTTCGCTGTAAAGAGTGCCAGTGGCCATCACTGAATGCCATCAGTGGGAATCCCAACGCCTGTAACCACTGAGAAAATGGCTTCTGAGTTGTACGTTGAAATTGTTGATAAATACTCTCTGCTCGCTCACGACTTATCCCAGGAATATCAGTAAGTTGGTCTGGCGTTAGGGATAACCACCCGACCAGATCTTTGACAAGTCCATGGTGGATAAGCTCTCGCCAAAGCCCACCACTAATGTTGTGCATATTCAGCCCTTTCGGGCTACTGAGCCAGATCAAGCGAGATAAGAATTGTGGCTCGCACTCGTGCGGCAAATTACGAAAACAACTTAATTGATGAAATTTATCTTCATCTGGTGGGGTGAATTTATGGCGCTGGCTGACCCGCCAAACAACACTATCCAACCTTGGAATACTCTGTCCAGCTAGAGTAATGGTGACTTGATCTCCTGTAGTGATCTCCCATTGTCGCCAACGCGCAATGGAACCAATATTCACTCGCCGAATCCATTTATCATCAATTTTTACCGGCAAAACCTGCAAAACCACGGTGATTTTTCCGGTGCGACCAATCGTAAATTGTATATCTTTTATTTCCGTCATTTGCTGTTGTTGTGGGTATTTCCAAGCCACAGACCACGGCCCTGGAACGGCCTGCCAATAGCGTCCGGCTGGCTCCTCTTCCTGACGGATAACAATACCATCAGTCACAAAAGGCAGAGGGGTTTGATGCCAGCGCTCCCGCCACTGGGCAACATCCTTGGCTGAAGTGACAGGCTTGCTGTATTCCGCGGTCAAAGGGAAGCCCATTTCCTGCAATCGCATGTTTTTTTCCACCATGCTTTTCGGCCCATCAGGCCACGCCCAAATAAAAATGCCGAGTTGAGCCAGTAAAGGGGACGATGATTTGCGCATCAGCGCACCCGCGACTGAAGAGCGGGCATTCACACCGCCAAACTGAGCTTGTTTATGCCCTTCCATCTGTAGAAACAGCTCCCCTTGCAGCGTTAGTAAAGGGGGGGCAGAGGCAATAGAGTGAGGAATGGCAGCAATAAAAGAGGCTTTGTCGCTCCAGTTTTGGCCCTTCAATCCATCTCCTCGGCTGAGAAGTTGTATCAGCTTTCCGTTCTGGTAAACCAGCGTCACTGCAACGCCATCAACCTTGGGTTGTACCCAGAGTTTTTCTCGCCGCAACATCCAGTTAGCTACCTCAGCTTCACCTTTCAGTTTTTTTAATCCGGTATGAGCAACAGGATGAGAAAACTTCCCGTGACCCGGTACTCCTTTACTTTCCGTGCTGTCAGACTGGCCACCGCAGGCCTGCCATCCCTGTAATTTAACCTGCAATTGATCGTAAATATCATCCTCAAGCAGGCTAACCCCCTGTTGATGATATGCCGCATCCCATTTATCCAACTGCTTTTGCAGGGAATTGACCTCAATAGACACTCTTTCTACTGACCACTCTGGGCAACCAGATACCGCACAGGCCCCCCAGCTCATAAAGCCAACCATCAGCAAGCTTAGTATTTGTATATTCGACATATTCATAACCCCCCTTTCCTTGGCGGTAGGCAGTAAACCCTGAAATGTCTTATTCGTCGAAGGCCAAAATTGTTAAATGCGCGGGCTGCCGAACAATACTTTTATATTTACTGTAACAGCTCGAAATTACGCTATCCTTCCCGCAAAATCAGAAAATCGGGCTGTTTATAGACAAAACATTCGAGTGAAATGCGTTGTAACGCTGCATCACGGGTAGCAGCCGTGTATACTGTGCGGAGATTCACACTTCTGCTTTCTATATATCAACCTAATCAACTGAAACGTCATCATGGTCCAAGGCACGCTATATATTGTTTCCGCGCCCAGTGGCGCAGGGAAATCAAGCCTGATTCAGGCTTTGTTAAAAACACAACCGTTGTACGACACGCAGGTTTCTATTTCCCATACCACGCGTGCTAAGCGTCCGGGTGAGAATCACGGTGAGCATTACTTTTTCGTCGCTGAAGAAGAGTTTTGCCAGATGATTGATGACGACGCTTTTCTTGAGCATGCCAAGGTTTTTGAAAACTACTACGGCACCTCACGTTTGGCGATTGAGCAGGTTCTCGCAACCGGGGTTGATGTATTTTTAGATATCGACTGGCAAGGCGCGCAACAAATTCGCGCAAAAATGCCAACCGCGCGCAGTATTTTTATTTTGCCTCCCTCTAAAGAAGAGTTGGATCGCCGCTTACGTGGCCGTGGGCAAGATAGCGAAGAGGTTATTGCAAAGCGTATGGCGCAAGCTGTCGCCGAGATGGCCCATTACGCAGAGTATGATTATTTAATCGTAAATGATGATTTCAATCTGGCATTATCTGATCTGAAAACCATTATTCGCGCAGAACGACTGCGTTTAGGCCGCCAGAAACAGCGGCATGACGCTTTAATCAGCAAATTATTGGCAGACTGAACAGAGTTTCAGTATCATGCCCAGTCATTTCGTCACCTGTGGAGTAGCAGAATTATGGCACGCGTAACTGTTCAAGACGCTGTAGAGAAAATTGGTAACCGTTTTGACCTGGTGTTGGTCGCTGCTCGTCGGGCACGTCAAATCCAGTCCGGCGGCAAAGACGCACTGGTTCCAGAAGAGAACGATAAAGTTACTGTGATTGCGCTGCGCGAAATTGAAGAAGGTCTGATTACTAATCAGATTCTCGATGTTCGTGAACGCCAAGAGCAGCAAGAGCAGGAAGCCGCAGAGATCCAAGCGGTTACCGCGATTGCTGAAGGTCGTCGTTAATTAGACTGCGAGTCTGCCTTGTACCTGTTTGAAAGCCTGAATCTGCTGATTCAACGTTACCTGCCAGAGGAGCAGATTAAGCGCCTCAAACAGGCATATCTTGTTGCACGTGATGCTCACGAGGGTCAGACACGCTCCAGCGGTGAGCCTTATATCACTCACCCGGTTGCTGTGGCCTGTATTCTCGCGGAGATGCGGCTCGATTACGAAACCTTAATGGCGGCGTTATTACATGACGTCATTGAAGACACCCCTGCCACATATCAAGATATGGAGCAGTTGTTTGGGAAAAGCGTAGCCGAGCTGGTCGAGGGTGTATCTAAACTCGATAAGCTGAATTTTCGTGATAAGAAAGAAGCCCAGGCGGAAAACTTCCGCAAAATGATCATGGCGATGGTGCAGGATATCCGCGTCATTTTGATCAAACTGGCTGACCGCACACATAACATGCGAACGCTGGGTTCATTACGCCCAGATAAACGTCGCCGCATTGCCCGCGAAACCCTTGAAATATACAGCCCACTGGCCCATCGGCTGGGTATTCACCATTTAAAAACCGAGCTGGAAGAACTGGGTTTTGAAGCGCTCTACCCGAATCGCTATCGCGTCATCAAAGAAGTGGTGAAAGCCGCGCGCGGTAACCGCAAAGAGATGATTCAGAAAATCCTGGCGGAGATAGAAGGACGTCTGACTGAGGCGGGAATTCCTTGCCGGGTCAGTGGCCGTGAGAAGCACCTCTATTCTATCTATTGCAAGATGAACCTGAAAGAGCAGCGCTTTCACTCCATCATGGACATCTATGCGTTCCGGGTTATCGTCAAAGAAGTCGATACTTGCTACCGCGTGCTGGGTCAGGCTCACAGCCTGTACAAACCGCGCCCTGGTCGAGTAAAAGACTATATTGCCATCCCTAAAGCTAACGGCTATCAATCGCTGCATACCTCATTAATCGGTCCTCATGGAGTGCCGGTTGAGGTGCAAATCCGTACTGAAGATATGGATCAGATGGCCGAAATGGGGGTTGCTGCACACTGGGCTTATAAAGAGCAGGGCGAATCCGGCACCACCGCACAAATCCGCGCTCAGCGCTGGATGCAGAGTTTGCTGGAGTTACAGCAAAGTGCGGGCAGCTCATTTGAATTTATTGAAAGCGTGAAGTCTGATCTCTTCCCTGATGAGATTTATGTTTTCACCCCGGAAGGTCGCATTGTTGAGCTACCTGCCGGTGCGACACCTGTCGACTTTGCCTATGCCGTGCATACCGATATCGGTCATGCCTGCGTCGGTGCCCGTGTTGACCGCCAGCCCTACCCGCTTTCTCAACCCCTAAGCAGTGGTCAAACGGTTGAGATCATTACCGCGCCGGGTGCGCGGCCAAATGCCGCCTGGCTGAATTTTGTTGTCAGTTCAAAAGCGCGCGCCAAAATTCGTCAGTTACTGAAAAACCTGAAGCGCGATGAGTCGGTGAGCCTTGGCCGTCGGTTACTGAATCATGCATTAGGCAATGGCCGTAAACTGGCTGATATTTCTGAAGAAAATATCAAACGTGAACTAGAGCGCATGAAGCTGGCGACGCTGGATGATTTGCTGGCTGAAATTGGTCTTGGCAATGCGATGAGTGTGGTGGTGGCTAAAAACCTGTTGGGTGACCCATCCACACTGGCGACCTCCGGCACCCGCAATCTGGCCATCAAAGGCGCAGATGGCGTATTGATCACTTTCGCCAAGTGCTGCCGTCCAATTCCAGGTGACCCCATTATTGCCCATATTAGTCCGGGTAAGGGGTTGGTCATCCATCACGAATCTTGTCGTAACATCCGTGGCTACCAAAAAGAGCCTGAGAAGTTTATGGCGGTCGAGTGGGATCAAGAGACTGAGCAAGAGTTTATCGCTGAAATTAAAGTCGATATGTTCAACCAACAAGGTGCGCTGGCAAATCTCACGGCGGCAATTAATGCAGCCGAATCAAATATTCAGAGTCTAAATACCGAAGAGAAAGATGGTCGGGTATACAGCGCATTTATTCGCCTGACCACCCGTGACCGGGTCCATCTGGCTAACATTATGCGTAAAATTCGTATTATGCCGGATGTGGTTAAAGTCAGCCGAAACCGTAATTAACGCCGATGAATCCTCAACGCTATGCGCGGATTTGTGAAATGCTTGCGACCAGACAGCCGGATCTGACGGTCTGTCTGGAGCAAGTACATAAGCCCCATAATGTATCCGCTATCATTCGCACAGCTGATGCTGTCGGTATCCATCAAGTCCATGCCATTTGGCCCACCACCGAAATGTATACGCGGCTCTCTTCTGCCGCCGGTAGCAACAGCTGGGTACAGGTCAAAACACATCCCCATATCACTGATGCCATTGCCCATTTGAAATCGCAGGGTATGCAAATACTGGCGACACATTTATCTGATAAGGCAGTAGATTTTCGCGAAATCGACTATACCCGCCCAACCTGTATCTTGATGGGACAGGAGAAAACCGGTATCTCTGAAGAGGCGTTGGCGCTAGCAGATCAAGACATCATTATTCCGATGATTGGCATGGTGCAATCTCTCAACGTTTCCGTCGCTTCCGCACTCATTTTATATGAAGCCCAACGGCAGCGGCAAAACGCGGGCATGTATCAGCGGGTGCAGAGTGTTCTGCCACCGGCTGAGCAACAGCGGCTTTTGTTTGAGGGTGGTTACCCAGTGTTGGCGCAAGTTGCCAAGCGAAAAGGGCTTCCTCAGCCCCATATCGATGAGCAGGGCCAGATTATTGCTGATCCGCAATGGTGGTCTGCCATGCAATCCACGGAGTCTTAAATGAAAGGCCGCCTACTGGATGCCGTACCCCTAAGTACACTTTCCGGTGTTGGCGCAAGTCAGGCTGGAAAACTGGCTAAAATGGGTCTGGAAACCATCCAAGACCTGCTGCTTCACCTCCCGCTACGTTATGAAGATCGCACTCAGCTGTACCGTATTGGCGATCTACTGCCCGGTCTTTCGGTGACCGTCGAAGGTGAAGTTCTGCGTTCCGATATCACTTTTGGCCGCCGCCGCATGATGACCTGCCAAATCAGCGACGGCAGCGGTGTTCTTACCCTGCGCTTTTTTAACTTCAATGCCGCGATGAAAAACAGCCTGTCGCCGGGCAAGCATGTCATTGCCTATGGCGAAGCTAAACGGGGGATTACTGGCCCGGAAATCATTCACCCTGAATATAGGGTGCATGGCGAGAATATTGGCGTTGAATTGCAGGAGTCGCTGACCCCAGTTTATCCCACCACTGAGGGCATTCGTCAGGCAACACTACGCAAACTTATCGATCAGGCGCTGGCGATGCTGGATACCTGTGTTATTGCTGAATTATTGCCGATTGAACTCAGCCGCTCGCTCATTAGCTTGCCGGAGGCCATTCATACTCTGCATCGCCCACCAGCGGATATTCAGCTGGCCGATTTAGAGAAGGGAAAACACCCCGCGCAGCGGCGGCTAATTATGGAGGAACTACTGGCCCATAATCTCAGCATGTTGGCGGTCAGAGCTGGGGCGCAAAGTTATCGGGCACTGTCGTTGTTGCCGGAAGAGCAGCTTAAGCAACGTTTTCTGGCCGCGCTGCCGTTCACACCAACCCGCGCACAACAGCGGGTGGTGGCGGAAATAGAGCAAGATATGACGCACAATTTCCCGATGATGCGACTGATTCAAGGGGATGTTGGCTCGGGAAAAACAGTCGTTGCCGCGCTGGCAGCGCTGCGCGCCATTGCTTACGGTAAACAAGTTGCATTGATGGCCCCCACTGAATTACTGGCAGAGCAACATGCCAATACCTTCCGCCAATGGCTGGAGCCATTGGGTTTGGAGGTGGGTTGGCTGGCGGGGAAGCAAAAAGGCAAAGCGCGATTAGCGCAGCAAGCAGCTGTCGCCAGTGGTCAGGTTTCGATGGTTGTCGGCACTCACGCGATGTTTCAGGAGCAGGTGAAATTTTCTGGATTGGCGCTGGTTATTATTGATGAACAGCATCGTTTCGGCGTTCATCAGCGGCTCGCACTCTGGGAAAAGGGCGAGGAGCAAGGCTTTCACCCACATCAGCTGATTATGACGGCGACCCCTATTCCGCGCACCTTGGCGATGACCGCCTATGCGGATCTTGATACTTCAGTGATTGATGAGTTGCCTCCCGGTAGGACACCGGTCACGACTGTCGCCATCCCTGATACCCGCCGCAGTGATGTAATTTCGCGGGTTAAAAATGCCTGTCTGGGAGAGGGCCGTCAAGCCTACTGGGTCTGTACTCTGATTGAAGAGTCTGAGTTGCTGGAGGCGCAGGCCGCTGAGGTGACCTGTGAAGAGCTGAAAATTGCCCTGCCAGAGATTAACGTCGGCTTGGTGCATGGGCGCATGAAAGGCCCAGAAAAACAGGCGGTTATGCTGGCATTTAAGCAGGGTGAGTTGCAGCTATTGGTCGCTACCACGGTCATTGAAGTTGGGGTGGATGTGCCGAATGCTAGCCTGATGATCATCGACAACCCAGAGCGTTTGGGGTTAGCGCAATTACACCAGTTACGTGGCCGCGTCGGCCGTGGTGCTGTCGCGTCCCACTGCGTGTTGCTCTACAAAACACCACTCAGCAAAACCGCCCAGATGCGTTTACAAGTGCTGCGCGACAGTAATGATGGCTTCGTTATTGCTCAGCGAGACTTAGAGATCCGTGGCCCCGGCGAGTTATTGGGTACACGGCAGACGGGGAGTGCTGAGTTTAAAGTGGCTGATTTACTGCGTGATCAGGCGATGATCCCAGAAGTACAGCGGGTCGCTCGCCATCTGCATCAGCAGTATCCCGAACACGCGCGGGCATTGATTGAGCGGTGGTTGCCGGAGCGGACGCGTTATACCAATGCATAATTCCGGGCAGACAAATTCCCCCCTTTAGACTGCTGACAAACCCCGACGACTCGATCGGGAATGGTGAGGACAGGCGGAAGAGTAAAGCATCCGCGCCAGGGATGGCACGGCTCGAGCCTCCAGGGATGGATTAACGGCGTCTTTACGATCTGCCAGTTCTCTCCGCCACGGGCACATTGTCATTAACCTCAGGGGCAGGTAAAGCTGCCCCCCAAGCCCCCTATCCGATTGCCGCCGGGAAGATTGGCAGTAACAGATAGAGCTTAATCACAATCACATTAACGATATCAATAAAGAACGCGCCAACCATCGGCACTACCAGGAAGGCTAAATGCGATGGGCCAAAGCGGTCAGTAATTGCCTGCATATTGGCAATCGCGGTCGGTGTCGCGCCTAAACCAAAACCACAATGCCCTGCCGCCAATACTGCCGCATCATAGTTTTTCCCCATCACCCGATAAGTGACAAAGATAGCGTACAGCGCCATCGCCAATGCCTGCGCCGACAGAATTACCAACATCGGCAGAGCCAATGAGGCCAGCTCCCAAAGTTTTAGGCTCATCAACGCCATCGCCAAAAACAGTGACAAACTGACGTTGCCCAGCACCGATACTGCGCGATCAAAAACTTTATAAAAACCTATCGTCGACAGTGTGTTACTGAGAATGACCCCGACAAATAACACGCAGACGAAAGTGGGCAGCTCAAACATCGTGCCCTCTAACAAGCTAGAGATCAGGCGGCCCGCCATCAGGCAAATGGCAATCATGGCGATAGTTTCGACCAATACCAGCGAGGTAATCATGCGGCCAGCTGAAGGTTTTTCGAAGGCGGAAGGCACCTCGCTATCCTCTGGTGTGCCATCTGGCGTAGAGGAGTGTTTTACCAGATAACGGGCAACCGGCCCGCCAATCAGCCCACCGAGCACCAAGCCGAAAGTCGCACAAGCCATGGCAACTTCAGTTGCATTTTCAAAGCCATAGCGCTCAACGAACACTTTACTCCACGCCGCACCCGTACCATGTCCGCCCGATAGGGTAATGGAGCCCGCCAATAGCCCCATCAAGGGGTCTAGCCCCATCAGCTTAGCGAGGGCAACACCAATGGCGTTTTGCACCAGCAGCAAACCGACAACCACAAAGACAAACACACTCAGGACCTTGCCGCCAGCACGTAGGCTCGCCAAATTGGCGTTCAGACCGATAGTTGCGAAGAATGCCAGCATCAAGGGATCTTTCAGCGACATATCAAAACTGATTTCCCAACCAAGGGTCTTTTGCATCAGCAACATCATAAATGCCACAAGCAAACCACCGGCGACCGGTTCAGGAATGGTGTATTTCTTCAGGAAAGGGACAGTTTGTACGAGTTTACGGCCTAACAATAAAACCAAACAGGCCGCGACTAGCGTGCCATAGGTATCGAGATGCAACATCTTGGTACTCCATGCGATTAAAATATCGAATAAAAATATGACGTTAGACAGTTCCTTAATAAACGCCAAAGCCGTTAAGGAGGGATTAGAAAAAAAAACACCGCTAATTACAAGTTTTAGTCGTTAAAAATGCAGGGTAACGCCGGATATAAATATTTAAAAAAATGCAGCGCAACCGATTGCTTTTGTGAGGCGGATCATTAAAATGCCCTCTTTGCCGATCAGGGTATCCCACTCCATGTCTACGCAATCCGCCGAACTTGATACGCCACAGCAAGTCACCACTCGCCCTAGCGAATTGATTTATCGTTTAGAAGACCGCCCGCCACTAGCACAAACACTGTTTGCCGCCTGTCAGCACTTATTGGCGATGTTTGTCGCGGTAATTACCCCTGGCCTGCTGATTTGTCAGGCGCTCGGATTACCGGCGGAAGATACCCAGCGCATTATCAGCATGTCCCTGTTCGCGTCCGGGCTGGCATCGCTGCTGCAAATTAAGACCTGGGGGCCGGTGGGCTCTGGCCTGTTATCAATTCAAGGCACCAGTTTTAACTTTGTTTCTCCACTGATCATGGGTGGGTTAGCGCTGAAAAATGGGGGTGCGGATATCCCAACCATGATGGCGGCACTATTCGGCACTCTGATGGTGGCCTCCTGCACCGAAATTATCCTCTCCCGCTTCCTGCATCTGGCACGCCGTATTATCACTCCGCTGGTCTCCGGTATTGTGGTGATGATTATCGGCCTGTCATTGATTCAAGTTGGGCTGACATCTATTGGTGGCGGTTATGGCGCGATGAGCGACCATACATTCGGCGCACCGAAAAATCTGCTATTGGCGGGAGCCGTCCTGGTGGTGATTATTCTGCTGAACCGCCAGCGCAACCCCTATCTGCGCGTCGCCTCGTTAGTGATCGCTATGGCCGTGGGCTACCTGCTGGCCTGGTCGCTGGGTATGCTGCCGGAAAGCCGTCCGGTGGTAGACACCGCGCTTATCACCATTCCAACACCGCTCTATTATGGGTTATCTTTTGACTGGAACTTGCTGGTGCCGCTGATGCTGATCTTTATGGTGACCTCGCTGGAAACCATCGGCGATATCACGGCCACCTCAGATGTCTCAGAGCAACCGGTTCATGGCCCACTGTATATGAAGCGCCTAAAGGGCGGCGTATTGGCGAATGGCTTGAACTCCATGCTATCAGCCGTGTTCAACACCTTCCCTAACTCCTGTTTCGGTCAGAACAATGGGGTGATTCAGTTGACCGGTGTTGCCAGCCGCTATGTCGGTTTTGTGGTGGCGCTGATGCTGATTGTGCTGGGCTTGTTCCCCGCCGTTGCTGGGTTTGTGCAGCATATCCCTGAACCAGTGCTGGGGGGAGCGACCCTGGTGATGTTCGGCACCATTGCCGCCTCTGGCGTGCGCATCGTGTCGCGCGAAACCCTTAACCGCCGCGCCATTATGATTATGGCGCTGTCATTGGCGGTTGGTATGGGTGTGGCACAACAGCCATTGATCCTGCAATTTGCTCCTGATTGGATCAAAACCCTGCTCTCTTCTGGGATTGCTGCCGGTGGTATTACTGCCATCGTCCTTAACCTACTCTTCCCACAAGAAAAATAATCCTCGCACTAACACGTCACTGAAATGGCCGGTAGTAAACGATACCGGCCATTTTTTATGCCTTGATAACCGATTGTCTATTGAGCTAATGGAAGATTTGCGGCATAAACAGGGTTCCGTATACCGACAGGCGTGAATTGACCAGATGAAATTTCTCGGGAAAGTGCTGCTAACGTTATTACTGCTCTTGGTGCTATCCGTCGTGCTCTGCTACGTATTGCTCCAAACCAGTTGGGCCGCCGGATGGCTGAGCCGTTGGGTCAGTGATAACAGCGAATATCGCCTCTCTCTGGGGAAAATAGATCACTCATGGTCCACCCCTGGGCAAATCAGTGTTAAGGATGTCACGCTAGGACGCGCCAATCAGCCGCCCTTCCTTATTACCCAGCAGGGAATCATTGGCCTGAGCTGGCGGCAGCTGACGGAGCCTCGCCATCTTCTCAGTCTGAATTTGCAAAATGGCAGTTTGACCCTCAACAACAGCACAGCGCCATTACCTTTGCAGACGGATACCTTGCAATTAACCAATATGGCGCTGAATACCACTATTGAGCCAAAAAACTCAGCGGGCCAATGGAAAGTGACTGGCCAGCAAGTCACGGGTGGGTTAGTACCCTGGCAGCCCTTGGCGGGCAATAGTTTGGGCGAAAATGCCCAATTTCAGTTCAGTGCCGGCTCTTTAGCGGTCAATGGCATCGCGGCACAAAAACTCTATGTGCAGGGCTCGATACAGAAAAATGCGCTGACACTGACCACTTTCGGTGCCGATATCGCGCAAGGGGAATTAACCGGTAGTGCCAGCCAATCCGCCGATGGCAGTTGGATGGTTGATCGCCTGCGCCTAAGTAATATTCGCCTGCAAACCCCCGCGACCGTTGATGATATTTGGAATACCTTCCTAAAACTGCCGCCAATTACACTCAAACGCTTTGACTTAATTGATGCGCGGGTCGAAGGGAATAACTGGGCATTTAATGATTTAGATCTGACGCTAAAAAATATCACCTTTAAGCAGGGCGATTGGCAAAGTGATGATGGTGAACTCTCCTTCAATGCGGGGGATATAATTAAAGGTAATATTCATCTGATTGACCCAATCGCCACATTTGCTTTATCTCCTACTGGCGTGGCAATTAATCAGTTCTCCACCCGCTGGCAGGATGGGCTGCTAAGAACACAGGGGCAGTGGGTGCGTGATACCCGCCGTTTGCAGCTGAATGAGCTGACACTGGTGGCGCTGGTCTATACCCTCCCTGCCGATTGGAAGCAGCAATGGCAACAAACGCTGCCAAACTGGTTGTCTGAGGTCTACATTGGCAAGCTAAGCGGCAGCCGTAACTTGTTGATTGATATCAGCCCTAACTTCCCATTCCAGATTACCTCGCTGGATGCCGCTGGTACTGACTTACTGTTAGCTAAAAATCATCAATGGGGCCTGTGGTCGGGGTCACTGATATTGAATGCCGGCAACGCGACCTTCAATAAAAACGACATTCGCCGCCCATCACTAGCGCTCAGCGCCAATGAACAACAAATCACCTTTAGTGATTTAAGCGCCTTTACCAAAGAGGGGTTACTGGAGGCCACCGCCAGCATTGATCAAACACCTGCCAGAGCTTTTTCACTGGGGCTAACTGGCCGCTCTGTTGAGTTGGATATTCTGCAAAACTGGGGCTGGCCAGCATTGCCACTGCAAGGGCTGGGCAATTTGAAGTTGCAGATAAAAGGTAGTTTGGCGGCAGATACTGCGCTAAAACCAACTGTTAATGGCTCCCTACAGGCCACTGACAGCCATGGGCAGCAGGTTAATCAAATCATGCAGCATGGCGAGGTGCATAGCGCAGCGGGTCAATAAGCGGGCTTACCGAGCGGCAAAATAGTACCGGCTCGGTTCGCTTAAACTCTCCGATTACGTCAAAGTGGGAACGTAATCGGTAACTGCTGGGCTGACCATTACAATAATGGGAAAGAACCTGAAGACTCAAAGAAGCTCTGTGGAACATAATTACTAATTTTATTCTCATAGCAATACTCAATGATCTGCCGCTTGCTGGTGACACCCGCCTTCTTATAGATGCTTTGGGTGATATTGCAGACAGTCCTGGATGATAAAAATAGCTTTTTAGCGATCTCTGGGCTGGAGAAGGCATGTAAAAGATAGAACAGCACCTCCCACTCTCTTTTGGTAAATAAATCTGAGGGCGGGGTGAATGCTAATGATGTAGGGATTTTTATTTTAGTTAGGTGGGTTAATAAAGTTTCGGTCACTGGCTTGGCATGTAAAATAACGCCTTGAGAAATTCCATTTTTATCTATTAATGGATATTTATCAAAAAAATAGGGCGTAAAATAGTAAAACCCATCAAGTAGATGGATTTCTACTGATGTGGTTCTATCCTGCAATAACTCGACCCGACGATCTTGCCGCTGAAATTCATCCTGAAACTCTGCAGTGGGTGAAGGGATTTCGCCATCTAATCGCCCTTCCATACTATATTTATCCGGTAAGTCTAATAATTTATGATATCTAGGATTTGCATAAATAAATCTGGATTGATTATCTTTTACTCCCCAAGGATCAGAACTGTGTTCCCAAAATCGAATTAACATCTCAAGTGAGTCAGTTAGCGATTTATCCATTACGTCCCCCTCTTCATCACATGATAAATTTCCTTACATTAATGGGAAAGAACCTGAGTACTCAAAGAAACTCTGCGGAACATAATTACTAATTTTATTCTCATAGCAATACTCAATTATCTGCCGCTTGCTGGTGACACCCGCTTTCTTATAAATACTTTGGGTGATATTGCAGACAGTCCTGGGTGATAAAAATAGTTTTTTAGCAATCTCTGGGCTGGAGAAGGCATGTAAAAGATAGAACAGCACCTCCCACTCTCTTTTGGTAAATAAATCTGAGGGCGGGGTGAATGCTAATGATGTAGGGATTTTTATTTTAGTTAGGCGGGTTAATATGGTGTCAGTTACCGGTTTCCCATGAAAAATAACTCCCTGCGATAGACCATTTTCATCAATTAATGGATATTTATCGCAGAAATAAGGTTGAAGATAGGAGCGCCCATCGTATGGGTGTATATCAACCATTGTAATACGATCCTGCAATAATTCCACCTGCCGATCTTGTCGCTGAAATTCATCCTGAAATTCTGCGGTAGATGAAGGAGTTTCGCCATCTAAGCGCCCTTCCATACTATATTTATCCGGTAAGTCTAATAATTTATGATATCTAGGATTTGCATAAATAAATCTGGATTGATTATCTTTTACTCCCCAAGGATCAGAACTGTGCTCCCAAAATCGAATTAACATCTCAAGTGAATCAGTTAGCGATTTATCCATTACATCCCCCTCTTCATCACATAATAAATTTCCTTACATTAATGGGAAAGATCCGGAGTACTCAAAGAAGCTCTGCGGAACATAATTACTAATTTTATTCTCATAGCAATACTCAATGATCTGCCGCTTGCTGGTGACACCCGCTTTCTTATAAATACTTTGGGTGATATTGCAGACAGTCCTAGGTGATAAAAATAGTTTTTTAGCAATCTCGGGGCTGGTGTAAGCATGTAAAAGATAGAACAGCACTTCCCACTCTCTTTTGGTAAAAAAATCAGAAGGTGGGGTGAATGTCAGTGATGTAGGTGCCTTAATTTTACTTAAATGCCTTAATACTATATCTTGCACCGATCTTACATGAAAGATAGTACCCTGAACTGTACCCTCTTTATCAATTAATGGGTACTTATCACAAAAATTAGGCATTAAATAAGAAAGTCCATCCCATGCATGTATTTCAACAGTTGTAATACGGTCGTGTAATAACTCCACTTGACGGTCATGTGCCTGGAATTCAAATTGAAAATCTGCTGTTGGTGAAGGAAGCTCGCCATCTAACCGCCCTTCAAGACAATATTTATCAGGTAAACTTAATAATTTATGATGCCTGGCATTTGAATAAATGAATCTTGACTGATTATCTCTTATACCCCAAGGATCAGAACTGTGTTCCCAAAATCGAATTAACATCTCAAGTGAGTCAGTTAGCGATTTATCCATTACATCCTCCTCTTCATCACATGATAAATTTCCTTACATTAATGGGAAAGATCCAGAGTACTCAAAGAAGCTCTGCGGAACATAATTACTGATTTTATTCTCATAGCAATACTCAATGATCTGCCGCTTGCTGGTGACACCCGCTTTCTTATAGATACTTTGGGTGATATTGCAAACTGTCCTGGGTGATAAAAATAGCTTTTTAGCAATCTCGGGGCTGGTGTAAGCATGTAAAAGATAGAACAACACCTCCCACTCTCTTTTGGTAAAAAAATCTGAAGGCGGGGTAAATATAAGCGAAGTGGGGACTTTTATTTTAGTTAAACGGGTTAATATGGTGTCAGTCACTGGCCTTCCATGAAAAACAGTACCTTGGGACACTCCATCTTCATTGATTAATGGATATTTATCACAAAAATAAGGCTTAAAATAGGGGAGTCCATCATGACAATGTATCTCAACTGATGTGATGCGTTCCTGTGATAATTCCACCTGACGATCATGTTTCTGAAATTCATCTTGAAACTCTGATACAGATGAGGGCATTTCACCATCTAACCGTCCTTCTACATTGTATTTATCAGGCAAATTTACTACTTTGTTGAACCTGGGGTTTGCATAAATAAACTTGGATTGATTATCTTTTATTGCCCAAGGTTCAGAACTGTGTTCCCAAAATCGAATTAACATCTCAAGTGAGTCAGTTAGCGATTTATCCATTACGTCCCCCTCTTCATCACATGATAAATTTCATTACATTAATGGGAAAGAACCTGAGTACTCAAAGAAGCTCTGCGGAACATAATTATTAATTTTATTCTCATAGCAATACTCAATGATCTGCCGCTTGCTGGTGACACCCGCTTTCTTATAGATACTTTGGGTGATATTGCAAACTGTCCTGGGTGATAAAAATAGCTTTTTAGCAATCTCGGGGCTGGTGTAAGCATGTAAAAGATAGAACAACACCTCCCACTCTCTTTTGGTAAATAAGTCTGAGGGCGGGGTGAATGCTAATGATGTGGGAATTTTTATTTTAGTTAGACGGGTTAACATGGTGTCAGTTACCGGTTTTCCATGAAAAATAACCCCCTGCGATAAGCCATTTTCATCAATTAATGGGTATTTATCGCAGAAATAAGGTTGGAAATAGGAGCGCCCATCGAATAAGTGTATCTCAACTGTTGTAATGCGATCTTGTAATAATTCTACCTGCCGATCATGTGCCTGCCACTCATCCTGAAATTCTGAAACGGGTGAAGGAAGCTCGCCATCTAATCGGCCTTCCATAGTAAAGCCAGCAGGCAAATTATATAACCTATGTAACCTAGGATTTGTATAAATGAATCTGGATTGATTATCCTTTACCCCCCAAGGTTCTGAACTATGTTCCCAAAATCGAATTAGCATCTCCAGTGATTGAGATAGTTTTTTCTCCATTAAGTTACTCCTCCTAAGCTGAATTTATCCTTACAATAATGGGAAAGAACCTGAAGATTCAAAGAAGCTCTGCGGAACATAATTATTAATTTTATTCTCATAGCAATACTCAATGATCTGCTGCTTGCTGGTGACACCCGCTTTCTTATAGATACTTTGAGTAATATTACAGACTGTCCTGGCCGATAAAAATAATCTTTTAGCAATCTCTGGGCTGGAGTAGGCATGTAAAAGATAGAACAGCACCTCCCACTCTCTTTTTGAGAAATTCTCTGATGGTGGTGTAAATGTAAGTGAAGTCGGAATTTTTATCTTATTTAAGTGTGTTAATATTATATTTTGTACCGGTCTTGCGTGGAAAATAAGGCCTTGGGCGACACCATTCTCGTCGATTAATGGATACTTATCACAAAAATAAGGCTGAAAATAGGTGCGTTGTTCAAATGCATGTATTTCAATGGTTGTTGCGCGTTCTTGCGATAATATTGCCTGGCGATCATGTGCCTGAAACTCAGTCTGAAACGCAGCGGTTGGTGCAGGTAATTCCCCATCTAACCGCCCTTCAACATTAAACTTATTAGGTAAACCTAGTAACTTACCAAATCTATCATTTGCATAGATAAATATTGATTGATTATCTTTCACCCCCCAAGCTTCTGAACTATTCTTCCAAAATGGGATTAACATTTTAAGTGAGGCTAATAGTGTTCTATCCATGATTTATCCTCTTATGTTAAATTTTTCCTTACGTTAATGGGAAAGAGCCTGAATACTCAAAGAAGCTCTGCGGAACATAATTATTAATTTTATTCTCATAGCAATACTCAATGATCTGCTGCTTGCTGGTGACACCCGCTTTCTTATAGATACTTTGAGTAATATTACAGACTGTCCTGGGTGATAAGAACAGCTTTTTAGCGATCTCGCGACTGGAGTAAACATGTAAAAGATAGAACAGTACTTCCCACTCTCTTTTGGTAAAAAAATCAGAAGGTGGGGTAAATGTAAGTGACGTAGGGATTTTTATTTTAGTTAAGCGAGTTAACATTATATCGGCCGCGGGTCGACAATGAAAAATAACCCCTATGGATACACCGCCCTCATCGATTAATGGATATCTATCACAGAGATAGGGTGTAAAATAAGAGTGCCCATCATATAACTGTATATCAACTGATGTAGCACGCTCCTGTAATAACTCGACCCGACGGTCTTGCTTCTGAAATTCATCTTGAAACTCTGCTGACGGTGTTGGAATTTCGCCATCTAACCGCCCCTCCACACAATAATTAGCCGATAAAGCCCACAGTTTGTTGACTCTGGGATTGGCATAAATATATCTGGATTGATTATCCTTTATTGCCCAAGGTTCAGAACTGTGTTCCCAAAAACGAATTAATGATTCAGTGAATTGAGATAGTTTCTTCTCCATTTAATTAACCTCCTTATCTTAAGTCACTATTTATTTTAAAGGAAAAGGCCCTGAATATTCGAAAAAACTTCTAGGAACAAAATTGTTTATTTTATTTTCATAGCAATACTCAATAACCTGTCTATTATTGGCAACACCTGCTTTTTTATAAATGCTTTCACTAACATCACACACTTCACTTGGTGATAAGCTGAGTTTTCTAGCAATCTCTATGCTTGATAAGTTATGTAAAAGGTAAAATAGCACTTCCCACTCTCTTTTTGAAAATATCTCTAACGGGGAGGTTAATACCAATGATGTTGGCATTTTTATTTTATTTAGCCGGGTGAGCATAATGTTATTTACAGGTCTAATATGGCAGATCACCCCTTGGGATATATCATTTTCATCAATTAGCGGATATTTATCACAGAAATATGCCGTGTAACAAGAACAACCATCAAGTAAGTGGATTTCAATTGATGTAATGCGATCCTGTAATTTTTCAGCCTGCCGATCTTGTCGTTCAAATTCAGCGGAAAACTCTGCTATTGGTGTCGGAAGCTCACTATCAAGTCGTCCTTCGACACAATATTCATCGGGTAAGTATAAAAACTGATTAAACCTAGGATTTGCATAAACATATCTTGAACAATTATCTTTTACACTCCATGGTTCTGCACTTTGATCCCAAAATCTTATTAACATTTCAAGTGAGTCGAATAATTCTTTTTCCATTATATTTATCCCATTATGGTTAACTGTATTTACATTTATAAGAAAGATCCTGAGTTTTCAAAGAAACTTTGCGGGACATAATTATCAATTTTATTTTCATGACAATATTCTATAATCTGTTGCTTATTGGAAACACCTGCTTTTTTATAGATACTTTGGATGACATTACAAATTTCTCGTGATGACAAGCTGAGTCTTTTAGCTATCTCTGTACTTGAGAAGGGATGTAAAATATAGAATAGCACCTCCCACTCTCTTTTTGAAAATATCTCTAATGGCGGAGTTAACATCAATGACATGGGTGTATTTAACTTATTTAAGCAGGTTAGCATAATATTCGTCACAGGTCTGGCGTGGCAGATAACTCCTTGTGACACCCCCTGCTCATCTATTAATGGATATTTATCACAAAAATAAGGTGTGAAATAAGTAAGCCCATCGAGTAAATGTATCTCAACTGATGTTATACGGTCTTGTAATAACTCTACCTGACGATCTTGATGTTGAAATTGATCCTGAAATTCTGATACAGATGAGGGCATCTCACCATCTAACCGACCTTCTACATTGTATTTAACAGGTAAGTTAATAACTTTGTTGAATCTGGGATTTGCATAAATAAATCTGGATTGATTATCTTTTACACTCCAAGGGTCAGCGCTATTTTCCCAAAATCGGATTAACATATTAAGAGACTGTTCTACTATTTTCCTCATGAGATACTCCTCTAATGTTTAGTTTTTTCTTATCCTTCTGATAATTTTATGTCCTCTATAATCGATAAATCGGCTGGGCCATATCTCTTGAGGTGATATACCAATGGCATTGGCAATAATCATTTCACCTTTTGGCCAAGGACGCATGAGTGCATTAGAGAGTGTGCAGGGGGATAACCCATGCTCTCTTGATAACTCGGCAAGAGAACCTTTCTCTTTTCGGATTGCAGCTAAAATATCTTGTTTATGCCAGTCTTTGTTCATTTTAATTCACTCCAAATAATGCTAATGGAATATAATGAATTACTCTTGCTTAATCTGTTATTAACTTATCATGTGATAACTCTTAATTAATTTCAGATATATAACACTAAGCAGATAAATAATAATCTCCTGACCTGTCTTACATGGTAATTAACAGTAACTTCAAAATCATTAAATATCTATTATCGGTTTCTGTCCAGTGCAATTCATACTCGAGTTACGCTAAAAACTACCGCGTTGTAATAACAGATAATAAAAATATCGCTTTTTAATGATATATATTCTTTAGCAATCCTATAGCTGGGATATTAATTATAGCGATTTTTAAGAAAGGCGAATTGAAATTTATGACGTAATGATGCGATAGGAAAAGATGTAGGTTGCGGGTGAACCGATAAGCAACCATGCGGGCGCTGTTTATCGGTTCACTATTTTACAATGCTTGATCACTAACTGATGGTTAACCATAAACCGGCAAACTCATAACCACTTTGCTGCTGAAATTCCGCTAATGTTGGATTGCCCCAATCATTATCGCGAATGCCAGTGGCGGGGTCGTAATAAAGCCCGTCGGAACCACGGGCAAGCATATGAAGCGCTTGTGGGCCAGAGGCCACACAAATCAATTGGACTTGTCCGACGTTGGGGTCGGCATAAACGGCATCAGTATGCACATTTTGCTGGCCGACAACTACCTCACAAGCGACCTGTTCATGAGGGTACAACATACCTAAGGCAAATAAGCCCGCAGTAGTGATACTCACCGATGCCGTGCGGGTGAAATCCATTGCCACGGCGGCCATTGCTGCCGGAGAGTTATATCCCCCATTAGCAACATTTGCTCCACCATTGGGGTTGAGTATGCCCGTCAGGCTATAGATTTTGGTCTTAGCCGTAACAAAATCATCAACTTGGTAAATCACATTCGTGTTTTCCAGATAGGTGATAATGGTACTTTCCGGCCAGTCCGCAAAGGCTGCCAATGTGGCCGTTAGGGCATAGGCACCACACTCGTTACTGAGGTGTGGCTGAGTCAATTGGCCCACAGGATCAGCGAGTTGGCCTAATAATAGATTGAGTGGAATGCTAGTTGTCAGATTAGGCATAGTGCCTCCTCATAAAAATTGGATAATAAAAATGAGTTGTCGTAAGAGGCACGGCGAGTTAATCAAGCTGGCCGTGCAGATCTGCTTTTATCAAGCCGACGTTACCGTCCAGGTGCCTTGCGGGTTGTAGGTCACGTTAAACGCGGTAACCCCTTGAGTGGTATCGCATATTGCAGAACCGACCGACGAGGTGGAGAAATTAATCACCGTCCCCGGCTGGTAAGTCCCGGTTTGGACATAGAAGCTCAGCACCGGCTGGCAATCGATGTTTTTACTCGGTTCCGCATTGATAAAGCTCGATAAGACCGTGCCGCCGCTAGCGCTTTGTACCGCTAACCCCGCATTCAATACTTCCGTAATCGGGTTGAACGCGGGTGTGATAATGCGATAAGCGCCGGGCTGGACACCCTCGGTATAGCTGGCAGGTGACAAACCTAGCGAAGGATCAACAGAAAGTAATGTGGTGTTGGCCGTTTGCACCCCTGCTGTCGCAGAGGTTAAATCAACCGCCTGGCTGGAGGTGATGTATCCTGAGTCTTGCCCTACACTCAAATTCGGTAGCTGAGTTTGCGCGCCAGCATAGAACTGCATTAAGCACTCAAAGGTCAGCACGGAACCTGAGTTCGCATAGGGCTGCAACACTTCCTGAAAGATACTGTTGGAGTAGACTTTAGCGCCACCGGTATAAATCGCCGGTTTTTGGAAGAAGAAGAAGTCCTGCGCTGTTGGGCTGTTATTGATTACGTTAATTGTATAGAGAGTACTCATATTGTGTTCCTTAATAGATAAGAGAGAAACATCATTAGGTAGTACATCTGATACTCTACCCACAGTAGAAATTGCAACCTGCGTGCCAATCAATTAACTATTTGATTTAAAACTATTAATTTAATTTTTGTGAGCTGAAAATTCACAAATATGGACGATTCCGTCCAGAGAAAAAAGAGCATTGGCCGAAAATGACCATCGGCGCTGGTGCCGACTCATTCCGGTTGAAGCCACTCAGCCAGCAGTTGAGTCGCTCGGCTAACAAAAGGGGGAGCCTCATGGGGATCGATGCTTTTCAGCATGTTGGACAGCAGGGTAATGGCTTCCGGTTTTCGCCGCGTTTGGGCTAACAAGTTGGCCAGCTCGTGGGTCGCAACCAGTTGGGCAGGAATAACCCCCAATGTTTGTGCGGTCGCAATGGCGCAACGAAAACCTTGTTCCGCGCCAATAAGATCATTCAGTGCGCTTCTGGCGCGGGCTTTGACGACCATTAATTCACTGAGATAGGCGCGCTCTTGGTGCTTGAAGGCGAGTTCCAGCGCCGATGAAATCAGGGTGTCGCACTGTTGTGGTTGCCCAGATAGCAGTAATAACTCGCCACGTTTCCATGCTTGAAAAGAGTGAAATAGCTTGCCGCCCTGACAAAATAGGTCAGTTTCATCGCCATCAAACATATGTAGCTCTGCCTGAGCATAATCATGCTGCATCAGTAGATGGCAGCCTTTCAGCAGCTTTCCCAGCCCCCGATAAAACGCAAAACTATATTGCTGCGTCACTGTTTCTAACCCGTGGGTCAATCGACCCAAACTGTCACTCTCCTCGAATAGGCAGGCCAGCCATGCCGCCCCTCGTAGTGAAATAACACGATGAAAAGCAATAATGTTTTTATCAGCGGCGCGTAATTCCAATTTTTTGGCGATCTCTCTGGCCCGTTTGAATTTGCCCAGTTGCAAGAGCGCCAGCCCTTCCAATGTCAGCGCCATGCCGACCAAATCCAAACCCTGTTGATCACTATATTCGCAAGGTGTACTCAGCAATTTACTGCGCAATAAGCAGGTTAAAACCTCCTGATTATCCCCAAGCCAAAACAGGGTACTGGCTAGGGCGATATGGGCTTCACGCCATATCTGCGCGGTTTTTTCTGTCTGGCCACGTTGCAGTAACTCCTGAGCCAGAGTGCGGACTTGCGGCAAATCAAGGACCATTAGCTGTGCTGACCAGCGCCAGAAACAGAGCTCTGCCAGCTCTGACTCATCGCCGGTTTTCTTACCCAGGGTGATCGCATCATTATGATATTTCAGGGCATCATGACTTAACCAACCATGCAATATTTGGTAGCTGAGACTGAGTTGGCGATAGAGGTTGTAATGAAGCTGCCGAACCTCCTCATCTAAAGTGATCCCCACCAGCAGTTGCAATCCTTTTTGCAGATCAGCAATAGCTTCGTGGTAGGCCGAGCACTGCATCAGCCGTATTCCCTCCTGCAAATGCTGTAGCGCTATGGGCCGCTTATCCATCCGACCTTGAATGCGCCGCTCCACCGATTTGCGGCTGATACCCAGTAATTGAGCCGCTGCCGTCTTATTGCCCGTCGTCCGCTGTAGCGCTCGCTCGATCAACAGCTGTTCCACCACCACCAACTTATCGCCCCCCGGTAGTGCCAGCATGGCGTCAGCCAGCAGATCTGATGACACCTTCACCTCAAGCTGCGCGGTTGGCATAAAAGTGTCCAGCACCTCGCGAGTGATTAAGTGGGTATCCGATAATGCCGCTAATCTGTCGACTAAATTGCGCAACTCCCGCACATTGCCCGGCCAGGGATACTGCTGTAAGTGGGACATCGCGTGGGCGTTGAAGACTAATCGGTGAGTTTGCAGTGAGGCGAAATGTTCAATTAAGGCGGGGATATCTTCCCTGCGCTGGCTAAGGGCGGGAATATCCAGAGTGATGACCCCTAAGCGGTAGTAGAGATCCTCCCTGAAAACACCGCTTTTGACTTGGGTCAGCAGGTTTCGGTGGGTCGCCGCCACCACTCGCCCTTTAAAATGGCGCACATCACTGCTGCCAATCGGGCGGAAAGTGCGGGTTTCTAATGCTCGCAGCAGCTTAGGTTGCACCGATAAGGGCATTTCACCGATCTCATCTAAAAATAGAGTGCCATTGCCAACCATTTCCAAATGACCACGCCGATCACCTGATGCCCCGGTAAATGCGCCTTTGACATGACCAAATAGCTCCGCTTCAACCAAATGCTCTGGGATCGCGCCGCAGTTAAGATCAATAAAGGGGGCCGAGGGATTTTTACTGCGCTGATGGACCAATTGCGCAATCACTTCTTTGCCGCACCCGGTGGGGCCGCAAATCAGTAAGCTCTGTTGTGATGGCGCGACCCGCTCAACTAAGCGTAAAAGTTGATTAAACGCCGGGGACGAACCGATAACATTAATTGATGAATTACCCTCAGATGCTGGCATGACTCCCTCCTTGACACCAAGGATGGAGAAATAAAATCGAACCATCTGGAGGTGATTGCTGTGATTAGAATATGGGGAAAAATGAGTGTCTTAGTGGTTTTTATTCAATAATATCAATAAAATTTAATGCATTGGCGTGTGTTCTGCACATCAAATAGGCGGTGTTGCCCCTGCCTGTTATGGCGAAAAAATCAGATCCATCAATATATAACTGTAAGTTATCTATTCAATATTGCACATGTCTCGGCGAACAATTCGGTGAAATAGTGCGGGCGGTCACAGGAAAGCGGGGGCGAATAAGGAGGCGAGGTAAAAAGCGACCCGTTAATCTGCTATCAATTGAACGGGCGGCTTAAGGATGATGTTTAGCGGACGGCGTCATCTCCGGCGGCAACAGGCAGCACCATATAAGTGCCTGAAAACAGGGAGCCTGTATCTTCATCGCCAAATAATTTGACGTCTAACTGCACTCTGGCGCGGCGGCCACGGGCCAGCCGGTCCAAATCACCACTCAGGGAGCTAAGTTCAGCAACCGCTCTTGGCCTGCCGGTCACTGGCGCACTGTAGCGAATGTGTGCATCGGCGAGAATAATGGTGCCGCCTAAATGGCGCTCGCGCAGCAATAACCAAATCAACCCCCAGCCCGTCAGGGTCGCCAGCGAGAACAGACTGCCCGCGAATAAGGTGTGGTGCGGGTTTTGATTGCCCGCCTCCGGCATAGTGGTGACAAAACGCTGGCCGGTATATTGGCTGATGCGCACGCCCATTTTTTCACTGAGCGGGATATGGTCATACCATGCTTGCTGCAACTGACCACACCAATCGGGGCGATGCAAAATGTCATCCATGGTGGCGACGGGTTTTATCATCAAAAAGTGGCGTACCGGTGTCGTTTGTGGGGCGGTTATCTCCCCCTGGCTGACAAAGCCCAGTTTGGCAAAGAAATCGACCGCATCTTCACGGGCGCTACAGACGACCCGCTTCACCCCCTCCTGACGCGCCACCGACTCTAAGGTCATCGCCACCAGTGTTCCTAGCCCTTTATCACGGACAGAGGGGTCAACGGCCAGAAAGCGAATAGCGGCCTCATTATCAGCATTGATATACAGCCGACCAATGGCGACGGGCCTCCCCTGCTCATCCACCACCATCTGGTGATGAGCCATAGCATCATAGGCGTCTTTTTCTGATCCCACCGGTTGGTGCAGTGGCTTGCGTAACATCTCCCAACGGAATTGATAATAATCTTTGAGTTCTTGTTCTGTTATGGGCACACGCAAGTGGTACATAGGCACATTCTCTCTTTATAATTATCAATAAAATCTATGGCATAACCCTCAATCCATGTCGTTAGCCCAAGCAATATCCTGCCCCTAGACTTGTAACCAGAAAGTCACTGGGCCATCATTTACCAAGCTGACTTTCATATCTGCTGCAAATAATCCCGTTTCAGTTTTTACACCACGCTCACGGCACTGAGCAACAAAATAGTGATATAAGCGTTCAGCTTCTGCGGGCACTGCACCACGAGAAAAGCCCGGCCTCATGCCCTTTTGGGTGTCGGCAACCAGTGTAAATTGCGATACCACCAGCACGCTGCCGCCCGCTTGCTGGACATTGAGGTTCATTTTGTCGTTCTCGTCGCCAAAAATTCGATACCCCAGCACCCGATCACATAAGCGCTGCGCTTTTTGCTCGGTGTCCTCTTGTTCGACGCCGAGTAAAATCAGCAATCCGGGGCCAATCTCCCCGACAACCTTTCCCTCTACCACCACATTGGCGCTAAGCGCCCGTTGAATCAACGCAATCATAATGCTTCACATCTCCTGACTCTGGCTCTCGTCCCCATTTGGCTTATGGCGCAGTGCCCGATACTCACCCAAGGTGACGGTAATTTCCGCCCCCAGTAGCACGATGCACCAGCTCCAGTAGACCCAGAGGAATAGGATTGGGATGACGGCCAGCACCCCATAAATCAACTGATAAGAGGGGAACAGCGTGATATACATCGTGAACCCTTTCTTACCTAGCTCGAATAGCAGTGCCGCGACCAATGCGCCGATCAGTGCGTCTCGGGCCGGCACCCGCACGGTGGGCACCACACTGTACAATAACCAAAATGAGACCCAGGAGATCAATAGCGGAAACACCCGCAATATCTCATCGATCATGCTGTCGACCTGAGCATTTGCCAGCCATTGCAGTGACAGCAGATAAGAGCTGATCACCATGCTGGCCCCCACCAGAATCGGCCCCAGAGTCAGTACCATCCAGTAGACTGCAAATGAAAACACCAGTGAACGCGGGGTTTTGCTGCGCCAGATCTGGTTAAGCACACTGTCTACCGAGTAAATCAGCAGCAGCGCGGTCACAATCAAACCACAGGTGCCGACGACTGTCATGCGATTGGAGTTCGCGACAAACTGCTCAAGGTAGTTTTGGATGATGTCGCCGGTAGCGGGCATAAAATTGGAAAAGATGAAGGCTTTCAATTTTATGCTGATATCGGCAAACATCGGAAACGCCGCGAACAGGGCAAAAACCACGGTGATAAGTGGTACCAGCGAAAGCAATGATACATAGGCCAAATGGCCAGCTAGCATCGTTAACCCGTCTTTATCGATTCGGCTGTAAAGCATTCGGCCAAAAGTGACACAGGGTTTTAAGGGAGGAGTTACGCGAAAACGCAGAAATTTTGCCATGTTCGTCTCTCAGTCAACACGATCTGGCCCAGTTTTGGGCCAGCGTGACCACTAAGGCTAACCCATTAATGGTTGGAGCAAGAACTTATCAGGAAAAATAAGCAGGAATAACTGTTCGGTCGGTGACATGAATGGCAGTAATTCCTTCGATTCTGGCCGCGACAATATTCGCCTCGACATCATCGAAGAAGATAGCCTGTTCCGCCGGGGTACTTTCCGCATTTAGCACATGTTGATAGATTCGGGCTTCCGGTTTACGCATCCCCAGATCCTGGGAGAGATACATATGGTCGGCAGCGGCGGCGACTTCAGGGTAGTGCTGTGGCCAGTGATTACAGTGCAGGCGATTCGTATTGGATAGCACCACCACCCGATGCCCCTCCTCGCGCAATTTATGCATAATCGCGATCACTTCAGGGCGCAATGCGACAAATACCGCCTGCCATCCTTCGGCGAACTGTTCGAAGCTGAGGGAGACGCCCATTTCATCACTGAGCTGACGGGCAAAGTCCTCATCGCTGACCTCTCCACGTTCATGCTGTTGGAATACCTCGCCCATCGTAAAACGCTCGCTCAATGTCGCCAGCGGAACACCGCTTAATTTGCTCCAGACACCCAACACGCGTTTAAAGTCGATATCAACAATCACATTCCCTAGATCAAAGATATACAGCATAGCGCTCTCCCAATTAGATGGTGAGTTTCACTGTAACGGGAAAAGGTAAAACTGAACAGAGAGAGGAAGAAAAAGGCAGGGGTGAGTCAGGAAAAATAATATTTTTGTAAGCCGCGGGAAGTATCCCCAAAGACATTGGAGTTGCGGTTTGAAATATGAAGGGGATAAAGAACTCAGGGCGCTTTTCGCGCCCTAAGTATCAGCAGAACAAAGAAGAATTAACCTTCTTTAGGACCACGACCTGCACGCTTACGATCGTTTTCCGTCAGATGACGCTTACGGATACGGATTGATTGCGGGGTAACTTCAACCAATTCATCGTCATCGATGAATTCCAGAGCCTGTTCTAGAGTTTTCTTCAGGAAAGGAACCAGAGTGGTTGCTTCGTCAGTACCGGATGCACGCATGTTGGTCAATTGCTTACCGGTCAGGCAGTTTACAGTCAGGTCGTTAGAACGTGAGTGAATACCGATGATCTGGCCTTCATACACTTCTGTACCGTGACCGATGAACAGCTTGCCGCGGTCTTGCAGTTTGTACAATGCGAATGCAACAGCTTTACCCTGACCGTTAGAGATCAGCACGCCGTTTTGACGTTGGCCGATTTCGCCCGGACGCACATCATCATAGTGACTGAATGTGGAGTACAGCAGACCAGTACCTGAAGTCATGGTCATGAATTCTGTACGGAAGCCAATCAGGCCACGGCTTGGGATCATGTAATCCAGACGAATACGACCTTTGCCGTCTGGGATCATGTCCTTAACATCGCCTTTACGCTCACCCATGGCTTGCATCACTGCGCCCTGGTGCTGCTCTTCGATATCCAAAGTAACGCTTTCAAATGGTTCTTGATGGCGACCGTCGATAATACGGTTGATAACTTTAGGACGAGATACAGCCAGCTCGAAACCTTCGCGGCGCATGTTTTCGATCAGAACCGACAGGTGAAGTTCACCACGGCCTGATACGCGGAATGCGTCAGCATCTTCAGTTTCTTCAACACGCAGAGCTACGTTATGGATCAACTCTTTGTTCAGGCGGTCTAGGATCTGACGTGAAGTCACGTACTTGCCCTCTTTACCACAGAACGGAGAGGTGTTAACGCAGAAATACATGGTGACGGTTGGTTCATCAACAGACAGCGGCGGCAATGCTTCAACAGCATTCACGTCACAGATAGTGTCAGAGATGTTCAACTCGCCCAGACCGGTGATAGCAACAATGTCGCCCGCTTCAGCCAGTGTGGTTTCGATACGTTCCAGACCCATATGGCCCAGTACTTTACCAACTTTACCGTTGCGAGTTTTACCTTCGCTATCGATAACAGTGACTTGCTGGTTAGGTTTAACAACACCACGTTTGATACGGCCGATGCCGATAACACCTACGTAGTTGTTGTAGTCCAACTGGGAGATTTGCATCTGCAATGGACCGGTGCTGTCTACGTCTGGCGCAGGCACATGGTCAACGATTGCTTGATACAGCGGGGTCATGTCCGGCGCCATATCATTGTGGTCTTCGCCCGCAATACCCATCAATGCAGATGCATAGATGATAGGGAAGTCCAGTTGTTCGTCGGTTGCATCCAGGTTAACGAACAGGTCAAACACCTGATCCACAACCCAGTCAGGACGCGCGCCAGGACGGTCAACTTTGTTGATTACCACGATAGGTTTCAGACCATGAGCAAAGGCTTTTTTGGTCACGAAACGGGTCTGCGGCATCGGGCCATCCATTGCATCGACGACCAACAGCACAGAGTCAACCATAGACATTACACGCTCAACCTCACCACCGAAATCGGCGTGTCCTGGGGTATCCACGATGTTGATGCGGTAGTCTTTCCAGTTAATGGCGGTATTTTTCGCGAGGATAGTTATCCCACGCTCTTTCTCCAAATCGTTGGAGTCCATTACACGTTCAGTTGCTTCAGTACGTTCACCGAAAGTACCAGATTGTTGTAGCAACTTATCGACCAGGGTAGTTTTCCCATGGTCAACGTGCGCAATAATGGCGATGTTACGCAGATTCTCGATCACAGCTTTTTTGCCTCAGGCATTTAGAAATAGCGCGCTATTGTACACGTAATAAGCGAGGGACTAAACAAGATCACAAACTTCTCTTATAAACAACCTGACGGCGGTTAGTTTGTGATCCCTTTCACGGTGCAAAAATAGCCTTTCGGCCCACTTTTGCACCAATATAGTGCTCAACGGCGCAAATGAAGCACCAGAACAGTGCAATATAGCTATCCTGGTGCATACTGAATATCAGCAGACCCCTATGATATGGCATAACCGGGGGGTTTGGAAAGTTGGCATAGATTTCGCAATGTATTTTAGCATGAATCGCCAGCTCTAATAACTGTACGAAATAAATAGTGACAAGTTTGCTGTTTTGAGTGACACCAAAGCACCATAAACCTCAGTAATACACGGTAATCGTTCCACGACGACGACTATGACAAATCCAGGAGATATAAGTATGTCCGCTGAACATGTTTTGACGATGCTGAATGAGCACGAAGTGAAATTTGTTGATTTGCGTTTCACCGATACCAAAGGTAAAGAACAGCACATCACTATTCCAGCTCATCAGGTCAACGCTGACTTTTTCGAAGAAGGCAAAATGTTTGATGGCTCCTCGATTGGTGGCTGGAAAGGCATTAACGAATCCGACATGGTACTGATGCCAGACGCCAGCACCGCTGTTATGGACCCGTTCTTCGAAGACTCCACACTGATTATCCGTTGTGACATCCTTGAGCCAGGCACCCTGCAAGGTTATGACCGCGACCCACGTTCTATCTCTAAACGTGCAGAAGAATTCCTGAAATCTTCTGGTATCGCCGATACCGTGCTGTTCGGGCCTGAGCCAGAATTCTTCCTGTTTGACGATGTTCGTTTTGGTAGCAGCATCCGTGGTTCCCACGTCTCTATTGATGATATCGAAGGCGCATGGAACTCCAGCACTAAATACGAAGGCGGCAACAAAGGCCACCGTCCAGCAGTGAAAGGCGGTTACTTCCCAGTGCCTCCTGTCGACTCTTCACAGGATCTGCGCTCTACCATGTGTTTGACCATGGAAGAGATGGGCCTGGTGGTTGAAGCGCATCACCATGAAGTGGCAACAGCCGGTCAGAACGAAGTGGCTACCCGCTTCAATACCATGACCAAGAAAGCTGACGAAATTCAGATTTACAAATACGTGGTGCACAACGTGGCACACGCATTTGGTAAAACCGCGACCTTTATGCCAAAACCTATGTTTGGCGATAACGGTTCAGGTATGCACTGCCATATGTCTTTGTCCAAGAACGGCACCAACCTGTTCGCTGGCGACAAATATGCTGGCCTGTCTGAAATGGCGCTGTTCTACATCGGCGGCATCATCAAACATGCTAAAGCTATCAATGCCTTGGCTAACCCGACCACCAACTCCTACAAGCGTTTGGTCCCAGGCTACGAAGCACCGGTCATGCTGGCATACTCTGCCCGTAACCGTTCAGCTTCTATCCGTATCCCAGTTGTTGCCAGCCCGAAAGCGCGTCGTATTGAAGCGCGCTTCCCTGACCCAGCAGCTAACCCATACTTGTGCTTCGCCGCACTGCTGATGGCTGGCCTTGATGGCATCATCAACAAAATTCACCCAGGTGATGCGATGGACAAAAACCTGTATGACTTGCCACCGGAAGAAGAAGCAGAGATTCCAAAAGTGGCAGGTTCACTGGACGAAGCCATGATTGCACTGAACGAAGACCGCGAGTTCCTGACCCGTGGTGGCGTGTTCACTGACGATGCTATCAATGCTTATATCGAGCTGCGTAAAGAGGAGATGGACCGCGTCCGTATGACTCCGCACCCAGTTGAGTTTGAACTGTATTACAGCGTTTAGTTTTATTTTACCCAATAGATTTCAAGGTGTAGGAAGGCGGCAAACAAGAGAACCCCGATGAGCTTACACCAGTAAGTGATTCGGGTGAGTGAGAGCAGCCAACACACCTACAACTTGAAAGATGACGGGTTGTTGCCGTGGAAACTTTTGGCCCATCTTCGGATGGGCTTTTTTCTCCACCGCTTAATTAGCTAATAAATTATGCCCGAAGTAATTGAGTTCGCTGGCAGGCCACGAATCTCGATAAAAAAGGTATTAATGCATCCCCAATGTGCAGGAGTCTGCGTAATGGCAACAGGCACGCTGCCCGATGCTGGGCAGATCCTCAATTCTCTCATCAATAGCATTTTGCTATTGGATGACTCTCTGGCGATTCATTATGCCAATCCCGCAGCGCAACAACTGCTGGCGCAAAGCTCCCGTAAACTTTTTGGTACACCACTACCCGAATTATTAGGCTATTTTTCCCTGAATATCACCTTGATGCGGGAAAGTCTGGCGGCCGGGCAGGGTTTTACCGATAACGAAGTGACGTTAGTGGTTGATGGTCGCGCGCATATTTTGTCACTGACGGCACAAGCGCTGCCGGAAGGTTTTATACTGCTGGAAATGGCACCGATGGATAATCAGCGTCGGTTAAGCCAAGAACAATTGCAACATGCTCAACAAGTTGCCGCCCGTGATCTGGTGCGAGGGCTGGCTCACGAAATTAAAAACCCGCTGGGCGGCTTACGGGGTGCAGCACAATTATTGTCAAAAGCACTGCCTGATCCGGCCTTGCTGGAGTACACCAAAGTGATCATCAAGCAGGCTGACCGCTTGCGAAATTTGGTTGACCGCTTATTAGGTCCACAACGGCCCGGTCAACATGTGACGCAAAGCATCCATCAGGTTGCTGAACGGGTCTGTCAGTTAGTCTCGCTGGAAAAGCCAGATAACGTGACGTTAATTCGCGACTATGATCCGAGTTTGCCTGAGCTGGCCCATGATCCAGACCAAATTGAACAAGTGCTGCTGAATATCACCCGCAATGCATTACAAGCGCTAGGTGAAGCAGGCGGCACGATTACGTTGCGCACCCGAACCGCATTTCAGGTCACTCTCCATGGTATGCGCTACCGTTTGGCGGCGCGGATTGATATTGAAGATGACGGCCCCGGTATACCCACGCAATTACAAGATACAGTGTTCTATCCGATGGTAAGTGGTCGCGAAGGGGGTACTGGCCTCGGCTTATCTATTGCCCGCAATCTTATCGATCAACATTCGGGTAAAATTGAATTTAACAGTTGGCCGGGACACACCGAATTCTCGGTTTACCTGCCTATTCGCCAGTGAGGTTTCTATGCAACGAGGGATAGTCTGGATCGTCGATGACGATAGCTCCATCCGCTGGGTGCTTGAACGCGCACTGACTGGGGCAGGTCTAAGCTGCGCAACATTCGATAGCGGTAATCAGGTGTTGGATGCATTGGCGACGCAAACTCCAGATGTGTTGTTATCAGATATCCGTATGCCCGGCATGGATGGATTAGCACTGCTGAAACAGATTAAGCAGCGCCATCCGATGCTCCCGGTCATCATAATGACGGCACACTCTGATTTAGATGCAGCGGTCAGTGCTTATCAGCAAGGGGCATTTGATTATCTGCCCAAGCCCTTTGATATCGATGAAGCTGTCGCCCTGGTTGAGCGCGCGATCAGCCATTATCAGGAGCAGCAACAACCGCCACGCAGTCAGCCGGCCAGCGGCCCGACCGCAGATATTATCGGCGAAGCCCCAGCGATGCAGGACGTTTTCCGCATCATTGGCCGCTTGTCTCGCTCCTCGATCAGTGTGCTGATCAATGGTGAGTCCGGCACGGGTAAAGAGTTGGTGGCCCATGCACTGCACCGCCATAGCCCGCGCGCTAAAGCGCCCTTTATCGCGCTGAATATGGCGGCTATCCCGAAAGATTTGATTGAATCTGAGCTGTTTGGCCACGAGAAAGGCGCGTTTACTGGTGCCAATCAGGTGCGTCAGGGCCGCTTTGAGCAAGCCGATGGCGGCACACTGTTTTTAGATGAAATTGGTGATATGCCGTTGGATGTACAAACTCGCCTGCTGCGCGTGCTGGCTGATGGTCAGTTCTATCGGGTCGGGGGCTATGCACCGGTCAAAGTGGATGTGCGTATTATTGCTGCAACTCACCAGAATCTGGAACTGCGCGTTCAGGAGGGGAAATTTCGCGAGGACTTATTCCATCGTCTGAACGTGATTCGGGTGCATTTACCGCCGCTGCGTGAACGTCGTGAAGATATTCCGCGTTTGGCCCGCTACTTCTTGCAAGTGGCCGCCAAAGAGTTGGGGGTTGAAGCCAAGAATCTGCATCCAGAAACCGAAGTAGCGCTGACTCGCCTGCCCTGGCAGGGTAACGTGCGCCAACTGGAGAACACCTGTCGCTGGCTCACCGTGATGGCGGCAGGGCAGGAGGTGCTGGTGCAGGATCTCCCTTCTGAGCTGTTTGAAACCAGCACGCCGGATGCGACGGGTCAGCGGACACCGGATAACTGGTCAACACTGCTGGCGCAATGGGCTGATCGTGCATTGCGGTCCGGCCATCAGGATCTGTTGTCTGAAGCGCAACCAGAGATGGAGCGGACACTGTTAACCACCGCCTTGCGCCACACGCAAGGCCACAAACAGGAAGCAGCGCGCTTACTGGGCTGGGGTCGCAATACCTTAACGCGGAAGTTGAAAGAGTTGGGAATGGAGTAACTAGACTCACATAATTCTGACTTGAAAGTCACCCTCATTGCTGAGGGTGGCCTCATCAGATAACGCGGGAGAACTGCTGCCTGCGCGCCTGTTTGCGTAAATAGATATCGAAGCACATACAGATATTACGAATGAGTAAGCGCCCGCGCGGCGTCACACGAATGCCCTTTTCATCCCGCTCCACCAGCCCATCTTGTTCGAAGGGGGCCAGCAGTTCAAAATCCTCGGCAAAATAATCCGCGAAATGAATCCCATACTGTTGCTCAATCGGCTGATAACTGATTTGGAAATGACAAATCAGCGTTTTAATCACATCGCGGCGCAGGCAATCATCTTCGGTCATCGTCAGACCACGCCACAGCGCATTGCCCCGTTGTTCCACACAGGCATAGTAGGTTTTCAGATCTTTTTCGTTCTGCGCATAGCTGTCACCCAACATGCTGATCGCCGAAACACCTAAACCCAGTAAATCACTCTCGCCTTGGGTGGTATAGCCCTGGAAATTACGGTGTAGTGTCCCTTCCCGCTGCGCAACCGCTAACTCATCATCTGGGCGAGCGAAGTGGTCCATGCCAATAAACTGATAACCGGATTCGGTTAGGAAGCTGATGGTGTGCTGCAAAATATCCAGTCGTTGCTCGGCACTGGGTAAATCCGCATCTTTGATTTTGCGCTGCGCGGCAAACAGGCTTGGTAAATGGGCGTAATTAAAGACGCTCAGGCGATCAGGATTTAGCTCAGCCACTCGTTTGAGGGTAAAAGCAAAGCTTTCCGGTGTCTGCTTGGGCAGGCCATAAATCAGATCAATATTGGTGGAGTTAAAACCGAGGGCTTTCGCGCGCGCAATTAAGGCAAAGATAAAATCTTCATCTTGCTCACGGTTAACCAGCCGTTGCACCTCTTTATTGAAATCCTGCACTCCCATGCTCAGGCGGTTAAAACCCTCCGCACGTAGGTGGTCAAGCACATCCAGTTCAATTTCCCGTGGGTCCACTTCAATTGACTGCTCCGCACCGGGCAGGAAATCAAAGTTTTCACGCAGCAGATCCATCAGGTGGGTAATTTGCGTTTTATTCAGGTAGGTGGGTGTACCGCCGCCCCAGTGCATCTGACTAACCTGACGCCCAGCGAACAGCGCCGCACGCTGGCGGATCTCTTTTTCCAAAACCGCCAGATATTCATCAGCTTTATGTTGCTGGCGCGTCACCAGCTTATTGCAGCCGCAGAAGTAGCAGAGCTTATGGCAAAACGGAATGTGCACATACAGCGATAAAGGCCGCTGCGGGTAGCGCTGCACCGCCTGCTGAAAAGCAGCTTCGTTATAACCTTCACTGAACTCAAGGGCGGTGGGGTACGAGGTGTAGCGCGGCCCTGAATAATTATATTTTTGAATCAGGGACAGATCCCAAACTATGGTGTTTTCAGATATCGCGTGCTCAGACATGTTCACTCCTTCCGATATTTGCGCCTACCGGGCCGGTTAGAGGGCAGATGTTTTCGTTGTCTGGCCGCAGTAGCGCTGCGCAACCGCTTTCTTCGTTGCGACAGCCGCCATAGTTTACCCAATAACCACAATAGATAACATGTCAATAGTAGGGCTATTGTTCGGATGACCCACTGCATAACTTAAAATGCGTCTTTTGGATTACCGCCCTTCAGCAATTTCAGAATGTCTTCCGGCTTCTCTTCTTTCTCTTCGTCATCTTCATCGTCGCCCAACTCAATACCCAACTGCTCCATCAGGGCATCAATGCGGTCTAATGTCAGATCAACGTAAGCCTGATCTTCTTTGCTCAATACTTCGTCGTTATCCAGACGATCAAGCAATGCATCAAGACGCTCATCATTTTCCAGCTTGGAAAGCTCTTCTTCCGGCGTCAGACGTGGCTTAGCTTCGGCTTTAACCACCGGTTTAGTGGTTGGCTTGGCTTTAGCTTTGCTCTCAACCACCAGCGGCACAGGCACTTTACTGCCGAAGCGCGGATCTTTCTCTTGCACCGGGGTCTGGCCCTTCTTATTACTGCCCTCAACGTTACTTCTCGCGCCGGAGCGATTGCCGCTATGTTTTTTCTGACGCTTACGTTCGCGAGCTTCGATATCCAGCTCTACACGGGTCTTTTTAATGCGCTTTGGTGTTGCGGTGCCTTTTGGGGCTGCGCGTGGTGCTTTAGTTGGCTGCTTCATAACCTGTGCTCTTAAATGAGTATGGGATCGGATTGAGTATATACCCGTCATCTTAAAATTATTGGGTATAGGATTGGGCGGAATCTAGCAGAAAGCGGACAAAGAAAAAAGGCGGCAGATTAACCTGTCGCCTTTTTTCGCACCTTCTGCCGAAGGATATCCTTACAGCGCACTCCCTGCACTTACATAACGTCCCGGTTTCTCCATCCTGCAATACGCCATCCCTACCGTCCCTCCAGCCCTGAAGGTGACTCACCCGGCGCTCCGGCCTGTGTCCCTAAACATCCTTTTACCTGAACTCCATTATCATCCCTGGCTCACCGCATATCCATTACGTTCCTTAAGCATAGGTCACTCATCCTAAGTGATTTCGCTCCCTGCCAGCACATCCAGCGCTATGGGTAATACAAACAGTCACTTGTTTTTATTCAAAAAAATAATCATAAAAACAAATCACCTGTTAATGATATTAGCTGACTTTTATGAAGTTTTTCTTAACAGTTACTCAATGATAGGCCATTAATTTTCTCGACAATGACCACCAACTCACAAAAATAGCAATTTCACGGAGAAAGCGCAGAAAAGAGCAGTGGAAGATAAACCCCCTTTTTTCGTCGTGATGCAGTTATAATCGCTCCATGTAAGCTATCTCTCACGGAGACGACAAATTTTGACTATCAGAAACTATAACTACCACATGACTCATTTCGTCATCAGTGCTCCGGATATCCGCCATCTGCCACGTGATGAAGGTATTGAGGTGGCATTTGCTGGCCGCTCAAATGCCGGTAAATCGAGCGCACTCAATACGTTAACCAACCAGAAAAGTCTGGCCAGAACCAGTAAAACCCCGGGCCGTACCCAGCTGATTAACTTGTTTGAAGTGGTCGATGGCGTGCGCCTGGTTGACTTGCCGGGCTATGGTTATGCCGAAGTCCCAGAAGAGATGAAACTCAAGTGGCAACGCGCACTGGGTGAGTATTTGCAAAAGCGTAACTGCCTGAAAGGATTGGTTGTGTTGATGGATATTCGCCATCCGCTGAAAGATTTGGATCAGCAGATGATTACCTGGGCAGTGGCCGTCGGCACGCCGGTGCTGCTATTACTGACCAAAGCAGATAAGTTGGCATCAGGCGCTCGCAAGGCCCAATTGAATATGGTGCGGGAAGCGATTATTCCCTTTATGGGCGATATTCAGGTTGAAGCTTTCTCATCATTGAAAAAAATTGGTGTCGATAAATTGCGGGAAAAACTGGATACCTGGTTCAGTGAGATCCCACCAGAAGTGATGATTGATGATTATGACGAGCATGATGATCAAGGTGAGTAATTAACCACCTACCACAGCCCGAAAGGGCTGTTATCTCCCCTGAATACTCCCCCGCTCAGACGGCAAAAAGTGCCAATTTCTCTGACAAAAGCCCAATAAAAAACGCCCCAGTCAACAAGTGACTGGGGCGGCTAATATATAGCCAAATCCGATTACGTGAAGTAAAAGGTCTGAAAGATAGAACATCTTACCTCTGTACCCTACGTCTGTAACTCTACATCATTTTTTCGCAGGGCAAAAGAATTTTTTGTTGTATAGTTACACAAATTGGCACGATTCAGCGCACATCTACCCACCATAATCGGCACTAAATGTAGCTTAATTACATAAAGTGCTTTATTTATCACCACTTACCCATACAACTAATGAGCTTGATCCCAGTTGTCGCCAACCCCCACGTCAACCTTCAGTGGCACCGCCAGTTGCATACTCTGTTCCATCAACTCACGGATTTTCTGTTCAGCGCTTTCCAATACACTTTCGTGCACTTCAAACACCAATTCATCGTGTACCTGCATGATAACCCGCACCAAAGGTTCAGATTCTTGTTGTAACCAGGCATCCACGGCAATCATCGCTCGTTTGATAATATCCGCGGCAGTTCCTTGCATTGGAGCATTGATCGCTTCACGTTCAGCCGCCTTGCGGCGGTTGGCATTACGCGAGTGAATATCAGGCAGATAGAGACGGCGGCCATCCAGTGTGGTGACATAGCCTTGATCAGCGGCTTGTTTGCGCGTGCGCTCCATATATTCCAGCACACCCGGATAGCGCTCAAAGTAGAGATCCATGTAGCGCTGTGCTTCGCCACGAGGAATGTTCAGCTGCCGCGCCAGACCAAAAGCACTCATGCCATAAATCAGGCCAAAGTTAATCGCTTTGGCGCTACGGCGCTGTTCGGTTGTGACTTTTTCCAATGGCAAACCAAAGACTTCTGCCGCTGTGGCGCGGTGAATATCTTTACCCGCAGCAAACGCTGCCAGTAGCCCTTCATCCTGCGACAGATGCGCCATGATACGTAGCTCAATCTGTGAGTAGTCAGCCGCCATGATGCGGTAACCTTTCGGCGCAATAAAAGCCTGGCGTATACGACGCCCTTCTTCATTTCGCACCGGTATGTTTTGCAGGTTAGGATCACGGGAGGAGAGACGCCCGGTGGCCGTCACCGCCTGATGATAAGAGGTATGGACACGGCCCGAAACCGGGTTAATCATCAGCGGTAGCTTGTCGGTATAGGTGCTTTTCAGTTTCGCCAAGCCGCGATATTCGAGGATCACTTTCGGCAGAGGATAATCTAGCGCCAACTCCGCCAGCACTTCTTCGTTAGTCGACGCCGCGCCGCCTGGCGTTTTTTTCAAGATAGGCAGTTTCTGTTTTTCATACAAAATCACCTGTAGTTGCTTAGGTGACGCCAGATTGAATGGCTCTTCCGCCAGTTCATGGGCCTGTTTTTCCAGCTCATCAAGGCGAATAGTCAGCTCTTTTGAGTGCGCAGCTAATATATTTTGGTCAATTAATACGCCAGTGCGCTCAATACGGGACAAAATCGGCAGCAGTGGCATCTCAATTTCCTGGAATACCCGCTTCAGACCTTCACTCTCCTGCAACTTAGGCCACAGCACCAGATGCAGCTGTAGGGTGACGTCAGCATCTTCTGAGGCATAAGGCCCCGCCTCCTCCAGCGCAATCTGGTTGAATGTCAGCTGATTTTTGCCTTTACCGGCAATCTCTTCAAAAGTGATGGTTTTATGGTTGAGGTAACGCTCCGCCAGGCTATCCATATCATGACGACCAGCAACACTGTTTAAAACATAAGATTCCAGCATGGTATCGAATGCAATACCACGCAGCTCAATGCCATAACGCGCCAACATGCTTTGATCAAATTTGAGGTTTTGCCCCACTTTAAGGGCTTTGCCATCTTCCAGCAGCGGTTTTAGGGTCGCGAGAACCCAGTCACGATCAAGCTGTGCAGGGGCATCCAGATAATCATGCGCTAATGGCAGATAAGCTGCTTCACCCGGTGCAACCGCGAAAGAGAGACCAATCAAATTGCTGCTAAGGGTATCGAGGCCGTCGGTTTCAGTATCAAACGCGAATACCTCCGCCTTTTTAAGGCGCTCAATCCAGTCAGCTAAGGATTTCTCATCCAAAATAGTCTGGTAGTTCTCTTGCGACAGCACGGCGGTGACTTCAGCCGCAGGGGCGGGCTCTGCTGCCACAAAGGCTTTATTACTGGTCTGCCCCGTTGGCCGCTCTTTTTTGCCGTCCAGCCATTTGCCCGCTTCGACATCGGCTAACCAGCGCTTGAATTCATAGCGGCTGAATAATTGATGCAGTTGCTCATCATCCGGCGGTGAGACGGTTAGCTCATCGCAAGTCACATCCAGCTCGACATCCGTTTTGATGGTGGCGAGCTTATAGGAGAGATAAGCGACATCTTTATTCTGCTCTAATTTAGCAGACATAGTTTTAGCGCCACGGAATGTTAGCGTGGGTATTTTATCCAAATTGCTAAATAGCGAGTCTAATCCACCCAAACCTTGCAATAAAGCCTGCGCTGTCTTTTCACCAACACCGGGTACGCCAGGAATATTGTCTGATGAATCCCCCATCAGGGCCAGAAAATCAATAATCAGTTCAGGAGGTACGCCATATTTTTCGCACACTTCCTGTGGCCCTAAAATAGCGTTGTTCATTGTATTAATGAGAGTGATATTCGGCGTAACTAATTGCGCCATATCTTTATCACCGGTACTAATTAATACGGAGTGACCAGCTTTTTCTGCTTCTTGCGCCAGAGTGCCAATAACATCATCCGCTTCTACTCCGGAAACAACCAATAAAGGCAATCCCATCGCCTTTACCATTTGATGAAGCGGTTCTATTTGCGACCGTAAATCATCGGGCATAGGTGGGCGGTGAGACTTATATTCGGCGAACAGCTCATCACGAAATGTTTTACCTTTAGCATCAAAAACGACCGCAACATGGCTGGGACGATATTGCAGCAACAGACTGCGCAACATGTTCAACACGCCATACATCGCGCCCGTTGGTTCACCACTGCCGTTGGTCAACGGTGGGAAAGCATGGTATGCGCGATAGAGGTAAGAGGAACCGTCAACGAGGATCAATGGGTTTTCTGCAATCTGGGCCATAGAGTTTCTTCATCTTTATTCAGCAAGGTCTGACGCTAAGAATGCCATAGCTGGCGGCAAGAGACGAATCTTAGCGTCCATTCTTGTGCGAAAGAGAGCATTTTTGCTCAGAGATCTTGAAGATCCTTTCTGTGGATAACTTTGTGAGTAAAAACATGTGCAGATTATATTTATTTGTCACCTTTTAAAGGGGTAATAATTAAAACAAGTATAATCATGGGGTTATGATTGATGTTTTCTTATTCTACTGTCATTTTTCTTTTATCTGAATTGTGGATATTACTTATTTAGTCTTGAGCTTAAGATAAATAAATTTCACTTATGGCTGTATTATCTCACGCCTTTTTTTATTAGGTTTAGCAACCCATTTTGGGCATTTTCACATCACGAATATCCACACTCAATCATCATAGAAATAGATAAATGAATTGAAAGCAACACTCAAAAAAATAGATGGTCGGTATTCGGTCACACTGCTATTACTTTAGATAATATGATGATTTTGCGGCAGGGAAAGCAATATAATTACAACACGGAGTACAATGCGGGGATTGGAAAAGTAAAAGAGACGCTAACTAAAGCCAGCGCCTCTTTACGTATAATTACTTTTGGGTCAGCAGGAACTTAACAACATCAGCATACTGTTTGACATAAGTATCCATTGAACTGGTATCCATGCCATCGTTCTTAATCATATATTTGCCATTAACAAACATGGCTGGAACGCCGCGTAATTCTAAATCTTCAGCCGCTTTTTGCTGCTGAACAACCAATGACTTAACCACAAAGCTGTTTAATGCCGCATCGTAGTCTTCACCGCTGATACCCGCTTTGATAAAGACATTACGAATGTCGTCCGGGGTCTGAACAGTTTGGGTTTTCTGTACGCCTTCAAACATCAGTGGGGTGATCTTCTCTTCAACACCCAACGCCATGGCAACTGCCCATGCTTGAGTCAATTGCTTACCCAATGGACCAAGGAACTCAACATGATAACGGGTCATTTTAGTCCCTTCTGGCAGTGCTTTTTTTACTGCCTGGGGAACATGGTAAATTTCTTCAAACTGGTAGCAGTGTGGGCAATAGAAAGAGAAAAACTCTAAAACCTGAGGCTCACCAGTTACTGGTTTGTTTAACGTCTGGTACTGAGTACCGTCAGTAAATTGTGCGGCTGATGCACTGAATGCCATCACCATGCCAACGAGAGCTAACCAAACATTTTTCATACTATAACGATCTCCATTATCTTAGCTTTAGTACATTGGCATCAGCTGCAAAGGCGGGGCCTGCAACAGCTTAACCTGCTCTGTAAATGATGCAGTCTGCTGTAACCAAAAATCAGACTCCGCCATCCACGGAAAATTTTTAGGGAATGCTGGGTCCTGCCAACGCCTGGCTACCCATGCAAGGTAATAAACCATCCGCATCGCGCGCAAAGGTTCAATCAATGCCAGTTCACGCTGATCAAAATCAGCAAACTCGCCATAGGCTTCCAGCAAAATATCCAACTGGATCAACTGCTCACTGCGTTCACCGTGTAATAGCATCCAGAGATCCTGAATAGCCGGGCCATTTCTGGCATCATCCAGGTCGACAAACATCGGCCCATCACGCCATAAAATATTACCAGGGTGACAGTCGCCATGTAGCCGCAGTGGCTGCCAATCGGTGTGCCAATACTGCTTAATTGTGCTGATCAATAGATCGGTCGCAGCCAGAAACTTATCTCGCTGTTTTGCTGGCACCAAACTACTGCTGGCCAACAACTGGCGCGGTTCTGTCAGATACTCTTCGATACCGATAGTTGAGCGGACAACAAAAAGTTTATCGCGACCCACCTGATGAATTCGCCCCAGAAAACGGCCAACCCACTCTAACTGATCAAGATTATCTATCTCATACTGGCGGCCACCAACACTTGGGAATACCGCAAAGAAAAACCCATTATGAGTATGCAAGGTGTGCCCATTGAGCTGCAATGGGGCAATCACCGGGATCTCCGACTCTGCTAAATCAAGCGAGAACTGATGTTCTTCGGTAATTTGTTCGCTGCTCCAGCGCTCAGGACGATAAAACTTCACCACGTAACGTTTACGATCTTCGTCCATAAACTGATAAACGCGGTTTTCGTAGCTGTTAAGCGCAGTTAATCCTGAATCCACCCGTAATCCTACCCCTTCAAGGGCATCCATAATCAGGTCAGGAGACAACGTTTGAAAATTAAAGGCAGAGCTGTTCATAACAACATTTAGTCTATATAAGTGACAGCAACGCGCTGAGAATAAGAAATAGTATCATCAAAGCCCTAATCTACGCAGATAAGGAGTATGACTAATCTTTAATGACACCACGAGCGCGCAATATGGCTGTTTTAAAATCTTCTTCGAAATCTTTTTTCAGTCCTGGGATCACTTCTGTCGATGCCGAACCACGCATTTTCAGATGATAAATAAGAATATCGTCGGTTAGATCTGAAAACTCACCTTCAAAACCAGCTTCAGCAGCCAATTTTTGTAAAAACTGCACCAAATTTAAGTCAGGCTCTTGCTGCCAGGCTGGATGTAAAAGCTCAATCAATTCATTAACACGATGGCATTTCATAGCAAATCTACCCTATTCAAAAATATGCAGACAAAGTAGCAGGGATATTCACACAGGGAAAGAGTGCCTACTGTCAATAAAAGTAAATCCTGCCCGATCCTCCTATTTAAAGATACAATTCGTCAGTCAGTTGAATATAGCGGAGTGATAGAAATGCAGCCCAATATAACAGGTGTTATTCTTGCAGGCGGTCGTTCTTCCCGAATGGGCGGAAACGATAAGGGACTGATTCTTCTTCATGGCAAGCCGCTGTTTCAACATGTCATTGACCAATTAAGGCCTCAGGTTGACCACGTGCTAATTAATGCTAATCGTAATCAGGCGTTGTATCAAGAAAGTGGTATACCGGTCATCAGCGATATCATTCCTGGCTTTGTAGGGCCGCTGGCGGGTATGCATGCGGGACTGAGCCATTCATCTACAGAATGGGTTGTTTTTGTTCCTTGTGATGTTCCCGGGCTGCCTATCCATTTGGTTTCTCAACTTTGGTACGGGAAAGGGCAAGCACTGGCGGCTTATGCCCATGATGGCAAGCGAGCACATCCAACATTGGTATTAATGCATGTCAGCCTGAAGCCACTCCTTGCTGAATTCCTGGCAAAAGGAGATCGTAAGCTAATGATATTGATGGAAAACGTGAATGCTCAACCCGTAGTTTTCAGTGGGCAAGCCAACCCATTCAGCAACCTAAATACCCCCGCAGATTGTGACTTATGGGAACAAGGCAAAAAAGGGTCGTTATGAGCCAAAAGAGACCGCCGCTATTAGGTATAGCCGCATACAGTGGTACAGGAAAAACTACGTTACTAAAAAGTCTGATCCCTTTACTGCAGCATCGCCAAATCCGAATCGGCTTAATCAAACATACACATCATAATATGGAAATTGATACGCTAGGGAAGGATAGCTATGAATTACGTAAAGCTGGCGCTCATCAGACTCTGGTTGCTAGCGATTGCCGTTGGGCATTAATGACGGAAACTCCTGAGCAACCCCGCTTGGATCTTCACTACCTTGCCAGTCGGCTAGATGCCTCAACCATCGATCTCATCTTAGTTGAAGGTTTTAAGCATGAGCCGATCAGCAAAATCGCGCTTTATAGAGAGGCAGTGGGTAAACCATTCACAGGCTTGATTGATAAGTATGTTATCGCTTTGGCGAGCGACAAACCGATAGTGAGTACCGTAGAGCAATTGGATATTAACCAGCCAGAAGAGATCGCAGATTTTATTTGCGATTGGTTAGCGAGAACTGATAGGAAGTAAAACTGAATGGCGATTTTATCTGGGCGCTAACAGAGCCTGTACATAGATTTGTGTAATTGCCTAATTTTGATATGTTCAATTAAACAT
>NZ_CAWQAF010000017.1:0-71500 GCF_963892745.1 Yersinia sp. Marseille-Q3913
TCAGGCTGGACAGGGGACTTTCACCCCCGAGCTGCTGAGCATGCCCGGCACACATGAAAAAACCCGCACAAAGGCGGGTTTTTAACAGCAAAAGAGCTGATTAGATTGCAGTAACGTTTACTGCAGACGGACCTTTCTGACCGTCTTGGATTTCGAACTCTACGTTCTGGCCTTCAGCCAGGGTTTTGAAGCCATTACCCTGGATTGCAGAGAAGTGTACGAACACATCTTTGCTGCCGTCAGCTGGAGTGATGAAACCGAAACCTTTAGACTCGTTGAACCACTTAACTTGACCTTTGATCTTTGCCATCTTGAGTATTTCCTTTGGATTGTTTAACTCGCCCGTAGGCGTTTACATAGACAAACTAGAGTCGTTACTGCTTGAGGCACTAAGATAAGGATCGGCAGAGAAGCGGTATTCAACGCTAACGTCTTTACTCAGAACTTCTTTACTGAAAATGCCACACATATACAGAACTGTACCTCGTTTTACCCATATGCGTTATCACATACTCTCTATTCGATGGCAAGCCATTTTTAATCAAGGGTGAACCTGTCGCACATATTTGAATCTGTTGTTCAGAAAGAGTGCTTAAATATGCTAAAATTTGTTGAAGGTCATCGTATTTTCTGCTCTATTTTTTATACTGTCTTATCCCGCTCTCTTGCTGGTTTTTAACATTTAAGCTAACAATTTTTATAATATTGCTTACCTAGATACCTCATGATTTCCATGTTATGCAAATGACAAAAAAGTGTGTTGGTATAAAATTTATTAGCATTAAATATATAATAATTGAATATATGAACTCTTTGCTCTAGGCACTGGTTCCTCCCTGCTCACTACCCTTCCCGCCTCATACAGCATGACTAACCCATTACTTAACCTCAGGTTATATCATCGACCCTGGCTCCCACGAGAAAAGATCAATATCTTATTTCTCGATATGACATAAAGGGCAATGCGGCAGCTATAGCAAACTGTAAAAATAGATTCTGCCATAGACAAATGGAAGTAAAAATATAACCAACAATCAGATTAAATTAATGAGTAAAAGTTTTTCTCATTCAACCATCAGAGTGCAGTTATTCATTAATGATTAACCAGAATGCACCAGAAAGGTGCGAAATCTCTTTATATTAACTGTATAAATATATAAAAAAATGCACTGTTTTAGTCAAATTAACCTGATGACTTTTGGTGGATTCTGCTGGCAATTCGTGCTGTAAATAATAAATTAAGATATTTCTCGATGTCTCTAAATTAAAACTTAACTACTCTAGCGCACAAGCTAAGATTGTATTTCATCTTCTCGTTATAGAACCGTTTAAGTTTGGGGTTATAACCTCTGCTTAATTATATCCAACTTATAAATAATCATTATTTTTGATAGGCATATAGATTATCTGATGCATCGATATCTTATTTCGCCTTATCAGCATCAGAGATCTAAATTATGAATTACACGTATATTATCAGCAGCTGCTTTCTGAGTAGTTTGTGGTGGGGCCAAGTTTCAATTGCTCTGGCGGGGGATATCAATCCTCCGGCTCAGACACCTATAGATCAGCAACTTAAGCCACAGGCGGATAACAACAACCTGTGGCAACGCCTGATAAACAACATCACACTCGCCTGGGACTCTCCTGAGCAAGAGCTCTATATCCCACTCAACACGTGGCATAACCGCAGGACTTACGATGCTGACAAGATAGCGTCATACAATGAACGTCCGTGGGGTATAGGCTATGGCAAGTATCGCTATGATGAGAAGAACAACTGGCACTCGGTGTATGCAATGGTGTTTATGGATTCACATAATGAAGTTGAACCGATTATAGGTTATGGCTATCAAAAAATGTGGATCCCTGGGGAAATGAGTGGCTGGCGTTTCGGGGCGGGTTTTACTGCCAGTATTACCGCACGTCATGAATATCTTTACATTCCTATACCATTACCCTTGCCACTTCTTTCTATTGAATATAATAAGTTTTCGCTACAAACCACCTATATTCCCGGCACTTATAATAATGGAAATGTGTTGTTTACCTGGATGCGTTGGCAATTCTAATTAGATACATTATTTAATCAATTAAGCCATATATTAACCGTGATTATATGCTGCAATTAAGAATTGGTCTCAATTAACCTTGAGCGCACCAGAAAGAGGCAACCACAGGCGGATTAAACTCCTGCACATAACAGATAATTGGCTTAATTGAGTGCTGATAATCTAAACACTGCGAGTCAGTTCGTGGAACGAAATAGCCGGGCTTTCATTACTCACTTATTGCCCGGCTATTTTAACTATGCCGTAATCCAATCAGGCGATGTTTGAATCATCGGTTTTTATCTGACAGCGCTTATGTTTACGCCGTGTCAGCATGAAACCACACCACAATAGCGCGATCCACACCGGCATCATCAAGACTGAAATCTGAATGCCATCAGTGAGGTACATGATGACCAGAATCAACGACAAGAACAGCAGACACAGGTAATTACCGTAAGGATACCATAGCGCCTTAAAGCGTGGTTCCGTGCCCTCCTGCACTTTAGCGGCACGGAACTTTAAGTGAGCCAGGCAAATCATGACCCAGTTAATGACCAGTGTTGAGACCACCAGCGCCATAAGCAGTTCAAAGGCTTTGCCAGGCATAACATAGTTGATAACGACCCCCGCAGAGGTCGCCAGCGCCGAAAGTGCGATAGACAAAATAGGCACCCCACGCTGATTAACTTTGGTCAACAACTTAGGTGCATTTCCCTGTGAGGCCAGACCAAATAGCATTCGGCTATTGCAATACACACCACTGTTGTAGACCGATAATGCCGCAGTCAAGACCACCACATTCAGGATAGTCGCCACCAGATGGCTGTCCAGCGCATGGAAAATCATCACAAAGGGACTCCCCCCCTCAACAACCTTACCCCAAGGATAAAGAGAGAGCAGAACCGCTAATGAGCCGATATAAAAAATAAGGATGCGATAGACCACTTGATTGGTCGCTTTAGGAATGCTGTGTTGTGGATCTTCCGCTTCTGCGGCAGTGATGCCCACCATCTCCAAGCCACCGAAAGAGAACATAATCACCGCCATCGCCATCACCAAGCCGCTGATACCGTGAGGCATAAAACCGCCCTGCGCCCAGAGGTTAGTGACTGATGCATCCGGGCCACCGGTTCCAGAGGCCAGAAGATAGGCGCCGAACACAATCATACCGATAATGGCGACAACTTTGATGATAGCGAACCAGAATTCCGTTTCACCATACAGACGAACGTTGACTAAATTTATGGCATTAATCAGGACAAAGAATATTGCAGCTGACACCCATGTCGGAATTTCCGGCCACCAATATTGAATATAGATGCCAACCGCGGTCAATTCCGCCATACCGACGAGAATAAACATCGCCCAGTAGTTCCAGCCAGATAAGAACCCAGCGAAATCGCCCCAATACTTGTAGGCAAAGTGGCTAAATGAACCCGCAACCGGCTCCTCAACCACCATCTCACCCAATTGACGCATAATAAGAAATGCAATGAAACCGCCGATGGCATAGCCCAATATCACCGAAGGGCCAGCCATTTTAATAGTCTGAGCGATCCCCAGAAACAGCCCCGTGCCAATTGCGCCACCCAGCGCAATCAGTTGAATATGGCGATTTTTTAAACCGCGTTTTAGTGTTGAATCCTGCAACTGCTGTTCCATCCTGTCCTCTGCCGCACCTATCCCCCACTGACGTGGTCAACAGTGCCTGATAAATGAATCTGCGGCGGTTTTTTAACACTTAAAACCGATTGCATCAAGGATAAAGGTGGTTAGTGAACGATAGGAGAGGCACCAATCAGTTTACGTTATATAAACCCCCTGTCGGTGCTGTCAGTCCGAGAGTTTGACTCGCATTCAGGGCTGTACTGCGGACATACCACACAACTTACTCAAATTACGGGCACCAATCATCAAAGTGGCCACATATGACTGACGTCGGGTAACCACTTCAACCGCAACGCGGTTATTCTTATAACGGATAAGATAAGTTGAAGGCCAGCCCTGACGCCGCTCGCCGTAAGATTTTTGATGGTGGTCAATTGCAGCATGAGCAATAACCAGATGTGATAAATTTGAATCCCCTTTAATAATACGTTTCATCATCAGCTCCACGAAAGTCGTTAAAGAACTTCTTACCGTTTGTTATTCCCGCCACTTAATGCGCGAGGAATATTCACTCTTGCTGAAAATTATCGATATTGGTACGAAGTGGCATCGTTAATTAAGCTTCCTGACTCAGCAAATAGCAGATCATTGCCGCACGCAATGGGCTTTGGCTATAAGCTTGCCACTCTCCCTGTGGGTTAGTCATTCGGGCATTCCACTGATTATTATCATTAATTTCTGGCGAGTAGATACCAATTTTATTGGCATAGATGATAGGCCATGCATCAGAAGGGTTTTTGCAGTAATCCTTACCTTTAATACCTCCGTAGGGATACCACTTATCTGGATCTTCACCGGTAAGCAACGCAATGCTTCTGTTTACTTCACTGTCACTCTCTTCATACCATTTAATCATCCGAATCACCGTTATCTTAAAAAGTTCTGGCTACATTACGGCGAAAATAAGACAAATTTATGACAGCCAACGCGGTTTATTTCGGCTTGATTAAAGAGGACGTTAAAACCTGCAGGAGGAAAAAAGTGGGAAGCTCTCAGCTCAGTATAGGCAAGTTGCCTACTGGATTGAATATCACTCTGACACTTCCTTACGGCAGCGCCAGAGTTAAAATGAGTTTAGCGCTCAGGGATAAAACCTTTAAAATCGAGCGGAGAAACTATATCACTGTCATTTTGCTCATCACTGCTGCCAGTGGCGTTGGCTAATAATGCTTTAAGCAACTCTGTTTGCTGTTTTTGCTGTTCGACAATCTCTTGTAGCAAATGAATTTGTTCATTGGCTCGTACACTGGCACGGCTCAAAAAGAACCAAACTATCAAGGAAAAAATGACAGTAAACAGTGACAGTGCGATTGGGACGACACCCAGTCCGCCCATATTGGTCTCTAACATTGACTACCCTATTACATACGTGATGAAGAGATTATCTTACCACTCTGCCCACAACAAAGGTGAATCTAGCGGGCGATTAACTGTTAATTGTGGTAACACTTGAAAATAGCTGCAATTTGCAATTATAAACAAGAGTAACGAGTAACACTTACCATGGAATAATCGAAGTAATAGTACAAATACCTGTAGAGAAAGTTCCTCCTTGATCGCAATAACTATCAAGGGCTAATAGATAAAACAAGCAACAAACGGCAATGATCCCTACCGTTGCGACAAGTTTCTTTATGTTCAAATCGGGCACCTTCTTCACCGTTTTTTTAAATTATACTGGATCAAACATCAACCATTTATAGCCAATATGTAATTACTCATGTCGCTATCGCCCTATGACACTACTTTAACCAGAGTTTTTACTGTTTCGTCTTATAAATCAATATAATTTAGGATTTTTACTATTAATTAACACATAATTATAAGCTAAACTATTAAACACATCCGCAACATAATAAGTAAAACTAATTACATGGAGTGACTACATGAGCTTATTCAGACTGTTTTTGGTGGCAGCAATCATATATCTTGGCCTACTCTTTTCAGGTTATGGTGTCCTTATTGGCAGTGAGAAGAACGCGGCAGGCCTGGGTTTACAGTGTAAGTATCTCACAGCCAGAAATATCGCCACCGCTCAATTTATAAGCGGCGAAAATGGCATCATTGGTGTCAGTAACTGCCCATTAGTGAAAAAAATAGGTAACAACGTATTTGAATAATCAACCTGCGGGTTTGCTATTAACCCGCAGACTATTTTGCTCATTTCTGGTGGAAACACCCGCCACAGCGTTGATGTGTATGTTATATGCGGGTAAATCACTCAGCATAAATAACTAATCTACTATTTTTGTGTAAATTTCATATCAATCAATGCAATCGCTTTCTCAATTGCCCGTTTAGTCACCGGATCAGCACCTGCCGGATGGGTCGAAAAATCAATAGATTTCAACTGCTGCGACATTTTACCCCGCACCTCAGTTGGCGCGATAATATCAATCACGTCAAGAAGTTGCTTAATCACCAGTTGACAAGCAACCAAATCAGAAACCAACTCTTGGTCATTAGTGAACATGTCAGACATCAATAATTCCTTCACAGTAATATTGTGTAAGAATATCATGCTCACGAGAATATTTCTTTATCCTCCCGTGTCATATCACCCCGTGACGATCAACTGATTAAAATTATCGTTGACTCATTAATCAGCTGAGATTAGTGACATTACGCGCTAAATAAGTTGGCGGAGTGGTTATATTATGTACAAAAATAGATTGCCGGGATACCATTTACTATTCTGGCACAAAGAGTTGGATATAAAAAAACCAGGTACGATTATCATCAATTACCTGGTTCTAGGGATAAATCATTGCAGCTATGCCGTTCACAATATTCCTAATCTCACAGTTCATCACCTCCTGCGCCTTTACCTTTATGCAGGACCATCACTGGCATCTTTAGAAAAACGGTTACACCAACAACCGCTATCAGAGTCATAATCACTGTTATCAACATGCGATCACCTCATCATTTTTAATTTCTATTTTTCCAAACTCAACCTTCTACCCTCGGGAGAGATCCCTTCCAGATGACACTACCCTTTTACTATGGCACCAGAAAACTCTTTTGCAAATACTCCCTGAAAACTCTTTATCTCCCATCTCGTGTTGTAGCGGCCAATTTGGTGTTTTGTGTTGTTCGATTCAACTTGTGTATACTGCACTACTCCTAACCTGAAAAAACAGACTAAATAATGTCACAAGAAAATCATCTCGCGTTAGTCTGCGCCCTCAGTAAATGGGTCGAAACCCATCTAGGGCGAGTCATCTACCTCGAAGAGTTAGCCGTATACTCAGGCTACTCACTTTGGCATATGCAGAAAATATTTAAAGAAGTAACGGGAATATCATTAGGTAAGTACATTAGGGAGAGGCGCTTAGCGGGTGCTGTTTATCAACTAAGAAGTAGTGATAGCACGATTTTTGACATTGCTTTGGACTTTGGCTTTGGCTCTCAGTCACACTTTACTTATATGTTCAGAAAACGTTACGGCATAACGCCCTATGATTTTAGGCAAAATACGGATATTGATCTTAATATCGCACTGCCTTTGCATGCCATTCACCAGAAACTGGCATAGTCAGCCAAATATCCCGCTATTCGCCTGAAGTTACCCCATCGTTATTCGGCGAATATCAATTCTTTTTGTAGCAATTCTGCACATCAATGGGTTGTGCTTCGTTACGCTGGCGGTCAGCCATATAGGTCATCACAAACATGGTGCTAACCACAATCAATGCAGCCAGCAGCAAACCAATCAGTGCAATGACTTTATTGTCATCAAACAGGCCCTTATCCATACATTCTCCCTAATTTCTATGGCAAGTCAGATTAACCATAGGATCGCAATCAACGTTATTGCAATCAGCAAACATGATGTTGTTAGTAAAACCACGAGCGCAAATTGCACATCGCCAATCCCTGCCAGATAATCGCCATTTTTGGTGACATTTTGTTGTTTTTTCAAATTGATGCCTGCTGGTGAATACACACCTGTCATGACCGTGCATTGAAAACTTGCACTTTTTATTGGCTGCATTTTATTAAATATCACGCCAACGCCAACTTAATAGCAGGCCACTCCAACGCGATCCTGTCGTAGTCTGGGTTATAGATCAAGCCCATCCATTGTAAAATTAGGGGCATTCTTTTAACACATTAAAATTCATTATGTATTACCCCCTTTTTTAGATCGACATTGCCCATCCTATCACACCGAGATTATTCCAGTTGCCAGGCTATATAGCGCCACAGCGGCAGCGAAAATGGCTACGGCAAAAAGGCATTTCTCGATAGGGGTAAATATTGACTTATTCTGCTCATGTTTAGCGATAATAAACAGCACTGTACCGGGACCGTATATCACTGCTGACAATAAGATATATTTCAAGCCCCCAGCATAGACCATCAATATGGCATACAGTGTGGCAATCAATGCAAAAATAAAATCTTTCCGCTGATCAACTGAACCTGGCGGGTAGGTTTCTCGCGTCCAGGCTAATTTCAATCCATAGGCTGCAACCAGCAGATAAGGGATCAAAACTAACGAACTGGTTAACTCCAGTGCGAGCTGGAAAGCATACTCAGTAAAAAGCGTAACAATTAAGAATAATTGGATAAAAATATTCGACATCCAAACCGCAGCAGAGGGTACACCTCGCTTGTTTTCAGTCGTAAATACCCGAGGCATGATATTGCTTTTAGCAGCCGAATAGAGCGCTTCCGCCGCCAAAAGAGTCCAGGAAAGATAGGCACCCATCACCGAAATAATAAGTCCGATGCTGATAAATATGGCTCCCCAGCGACCGACAATATGCTCTAACACGCCAGCCATTGAAGGTTGACGTAAAGCTGCGAGGTCTGGGCGAAGCATCACACCATAAGAGAGCATGGTGACTAAAACCAACAGGCATAGCACGCCAATAAACCCTAACACTGTCGCAATACCAACATGTTTTCTCTCTTTGGCATAGCGGGAATAGACACTCGCCCCTTCGATGCCAACAAAAACAAATACCGTGACTAGCATGGTGCTACGAACTTGCGAAAAAAGAGACTCAGAACCAGCACCTATTTCTAATGCGGCATGTCCCGTATAACCATAATCATCAAGATGGGTGAGATCACCAATGGCTCCCAGAGGCTGAGTTCCCCAGAAGTTTAATGCGAAGGTGTCAGTATGAAATGCAAATGCCAGTACGATGACAAAAATAAATATCGGAATAACCTTGGCGAAAGTGGCAATGGTATTAATCGCGGCAGCTTCTTTGATACCACGCAACACCATAAAATGAAAACTCCATAAAATTAATGAGGCAATTAACACGGCGGACAGGGTATTGCCATCGCCAAATAGCGGGAAAAAGGCACCCAATGTCGATTTGATCAAAACAAAATAGGAGACGCTGCCAATACACGCCCCAGACCAGAAACCGATAGCTGAAGCAAAACCAGCATAATCACCGAATCCCGTCTTGGCATAAATATAAACGCCGGAATCTAAATCCGGTTTTCGCTGTGCTAATGTTTGAAAAACAAAAGCCAGTGTCAACATACCACCACCTGCAATTATCCAGGCGATGATAGCGCCGAAGCCCCCCGTGGCGCGGCCAAATGTGGCAGGTAAAGAGAAAATGCCGGCACCAATCATTGAACCTACAACAAGTGATGTTAATGACCATAGTGACAATTTTTTATTTGATGAGGCCGCCATATTCATTCCCATTAACAATAGATAATTTAATATAAAACAGGTTAACCTAATAAGAGATTAAGTCCTATAGATGCTCTTCAGTAAAAATGTGAACTTCCGTTAAAAGTTGAATATTGATAGTTTGAGTATAGCAAGAGAAAATAATGCACGTAGCCGTCACCCTGAGGATATCGTGCATTGATTGGGGATTGAATTCAGTTGAACGGTGATCTATTAGATAGACATTTTGGCATCATAATACTTTATCTATTTAACCCTATTTGCAGAGCAATCTAGCCAATCAGATTTTTAGTCAAATAATAGCGATGATACTCATCTACGACATTTTCTAGTGCCATTTTCAATTGATAGCCATGCTTTTCATAAAAAGGCCGTGCTTGAAAACTGAATGTATCGACTTGGGCGAATTTACATCCTCGCTGTAACGCCTCCTGCTCTACACTCCGCATTAATTTACTACCAGCACCTGTATGGCGTAATGTCTCTGATACCCACAATAATTCAATACTCAGGTAATTACCTAAGGTATAGCCAGTAATCCCACCTAACTTTTCCCCCTGCTCACCGGTGATAAAAACAGCTAATGGTTTGCGGCTTTTGTCGCCAACAAAATCACGGTTAAAAGCCCTCAGTCCCGCCATAATTTCTGCAACATCTTCAGTCGTTGGGGTATCCGTCATCGTCAACTTCATTGTCACTACTCCTCGCTATGATCACACTAACATGGTTCAATTTTATCTTTTTTCTAGCCTATTTTCGCAGATAAGAGTTTTATTATTGGCGAATAATTGACAAAAATAAATGCTATTAATAACCATTTGCATTTATAATGCAGGCACTGTTTTTTATATTTGTACCAATACCTCTCTGTAATTGTAAGGATGTCGCAATGCTCCGCCGTTTCTTCTCTTATTACACCCCATATAAAGGGCTTTTCTATCTGGATTTCGGCTGTGCCATTCTTGCCGGGCTGCTGGAGTTGAGCTTCCCGATGGCGGTAAAATTGTTTATCGATAAATTGCTGCCAAATCAGGATTGGGTGTTAATTGTCTGGGCGGCAGCGGGCCTGTTACTGATTTATCTGCTGAATACCGCGCTAATGGCGATCGTTAACTACTGGGGCCATGCACTCGGTGTCGGCATCGAAACAGATATGCGCCGTCAGGCATTCAGTCATCTGCAAAAGCTCTCTTTTAGCTATTACGACAATGTGAAGACTGGGCATATCATTACCCATGTCACAAAAGACCTTGAAGAGGTTGGGGAGATTGCCCATCACGGCCCAGAGGATCTTTTTATTGCCGTCATGACCTTTATTGGTGCATTTATCCTGATGGCATCCGTTCATCTACCACTCGCCATGCTCACTATCATTATCGTGCCGTTTATGACCTATCTGGTCAGCCGCTACGGTTCACAAATGACGGAGACCTGGCGCAAGCTATTTGGCCAGGTGGGCAATTTTAATGCCCGAATTGAAGAGAGCATCGGTGGTATTCGCGTGGTGAAAGCCTTTGCGAACGAATCCCACGAAAAGAAATTGTTCGCCAAAGATAACGAAAACTACCGCATCACTAAGTTGCGGGCTTACCGCATTATGACCACCAGCATGACCATGAGCTATCTAAGTACCCGTTTGGTGCAGTTGATTGTGATGGTAGCGGGCACTTGGTACGTGGTTCATGACCAGCTAAGTTACGGCGGATTTGTCGGTTTTCTGTTGTTAGTTGAAGTCTTTTTCCGCCCGGTGGCGAAAATAACCTCAGTGCTGGAGAGCTATCCTAAGGGGATCGCTGGATTCAAACGATTCACTCAGCTAATTGATACACTGCCCGATATTGTCGATCAACCCAATGCGCGCCTGGTAGGCCACCTGCGTGGCGATATTTGTTACCAGAATGTCAGTTTTGGTTACTCACCGCAGAGTAAAATTTTCACCCATTTGAATCTGCAAATCCGTGCGGGGGAAACCGTGGCATTCGTCGGGCCATCTGGGGCCGGTAAGACTACATTATGCTCCTTGCTGCCCCGCTTCTACGAACTCGATGGTGGTACAATCACTATCGACGGTATCAATATTCGTGATATGACCCAGCAGTCACTGCGTAATAATATTGGTATTGTGCAGCAGGATGTTTTCTTATTCGGCGGCTCTATTCGTGAGAATATTGCCTATGGCAAGCTGGATGCCAGTGACGACGAAATCATGGCTGCCGCACAGCAAGCTCGACTCGATGAGTTGATTGAAAGCCTGCCTGATGGCCTTGATACCGTTGTTGGTGAGCGTGGTGTGAAATTATCTGGTGGTCAGAAACAGCGCCTATCTATTGCGCGCATCTTCCTGAAAAACCCACCGATTTTGATTTTGGATGAGGCAACATCTGCGCTAGATACCGCCACAGAACAAGCTATCCAGCTCGCGCTCACTGAACTCTCTCAGGGCCGAACCACGCTGGTGATTGCTCACCGCTTAGCCACCATTCAAAATGCCGATCGCATCATTGTGGTCGATAAAGAAGGGATTGTTGAGCAAGGAGGCCATCACGAGCTGCTCGCCCGTCAAGGGGCCTATGCCAAATTGCATAATGCCCAGTTCAGTGCAGCTTGATACAGTGTAAAAACCCACCCGCAGATGGGCGTGAATGGTAAACTGGAGGAAAATTCAGCCAAAGCCATTCCATCGCGGGCTTAAATAGGGTACAAGGACGCCATGAAAATTCCAAAACGAATCCAACCGCTGGTTGATGACGGCTTGGTTGACGAAGTCATCCGTCGTTTGAAAAGTGGCAAAGAAGCTGATGTCTATGTTGTCCGTTGTGGGCAGGATATCCGCTGCGCTAAAGTTTACAAAGAAGCTGAGAATCGTAGTTTCAAACAGGCGGTTCAATATCAGGAGGGGCGCAAGGTTCGCAATAGTCGTGACGCCCGCGCCATGGCCAAGGGATCTAAATTTGGTCGTAAGCAACAGGAAGAGACCTGGCAAACCGCTGAGGTTGATGCTCTGTATCTGCTAGCCAACGCTGGTGTTCGCGTGCCACAACCCTATGCGTGCCTTGATGGTGTTCTGCTGATGGAGTTAGTCACCGATGCAGATGGCCTTGCGGCACCCCGGCTCAGCGACGTCCCCTTTAGCAAAGAACAAGCCCTGATTGACCATGGGGTGATGATCCAATATGTGGTGCGAATGCTTTGCGCCGGTTTGGTCCATGGTGACTTATCAGAGTTTAATGTCTTAATCGACAAAGATGGCCCGGTCATTATCGATTTGCCACAAGCGGTCAATGCCGCAGCTAACAACCACGCTAAAGCCATGCTACAACGTGATGTTGCGAATATGACCCATTATTACGGTCAATACGCGCCTGAGCTACTTGGCCGTAAATATGCCAAAGAGATGTGGGCGCTCTATGAAGATGGCAAGTTGCATCCTGAGACCCAACTGACCGGCGAGTTTGCAGAGAGTACGGAAGCGGCAGATGTTGAGGGGGTACTTGAGGAGATTAACGCGGTTATCGCCGAAGAGCAGGAACGTCTGCGTGAAGCCCAAGATCCATATTAATCCGTCACCCTAGGCTAATCTGTAAAAATAACAATAAAGGGGCAGGTGAAATGCTACACCATGCTATTTCGCCTGCCCTGCTTTCCCCAACCCATCATTGATTTCATTTAACCCACAAACACGTTTAGCGCTTATGCCATTGTGATTTATCTGTGGTGCATATACTGTACTGCCATATGATCAGAGGCGTAGGTCAGTAAAGCGGCAATAAGCGGCACGGTTATCACCCCCCCTCCAGCGCCTCCCTGGTTCAACCTACCCATCACAGCATAATCTATTGTTCTATTTGACTGCTGTGTTACTTGATTGGGGGATGCTATCTGATAGGGATGCGTTAATCGGGGGTTTAGCAGCGCAAAAGAAGCGACCAACTGCTCAGAAGTACGATTATAATCCCCCATCACAATCCATGTGGCTGCCGATCTATTCGATTGCACCGTGCTCGTCATATAATTATCTATAAATTGAATGATTTGTGGTGCTTCATTATTCTCTGCAGCCCTGGCATGCAAACTGAAGAAATAGTCATCGCCAATACGAATACCCAATGTTGGCCGGGTATTCGCACCTATCGCCATCGGCGGTATAATTATCACTTCATCTGCCCGAACTCGGGAAACAAGGGCTAGATTGATGCGCGATGCAGCATCAGTTCGCCCATTATCGAACTGATAAATATAAAAATCCTTTGGCCGAGTACTTGAACCTAAATTAAGAATAAACTCCCGCACCTTATTAGGGTCCACCCCTTGGCCACGGGGATTTATAATAGTTACACTACCACCAGCAAGCGAAGTCATCGGTAATTTCTTCTTTGCTTGAGGAATTCTTCTCTCTATTTCTGGGTGTTGATCCCGCAATATGGGTAAAGCGATAGCACTTGGCGGTGCTGCTCCGGTTTCTTGCAAAGCAACAATATCTATTCCATCAATGTTCAACATCCCGGCAACCCCAGTCACCCACTTAGAATTACTACCATGACCACTTTGCGCGCCCTGCATATTCCATGAAGCCAATTTATAATCAGTAACATCCGCATGGGCTGCCAAAAATAGGAGTGAAAGGCTATAAGCGCACACCTTAAATAATCGTCTCATTCTTTCTCCATCCTATGATAAAATTAAGGTTTTAAGGGTGGGATAATAGCCCAATAATATTTCTTGTTCGTCTTATCACAAACATCACTGTATATCGAATAATAGCGGATACCAGAGTCCATATAAAGGCATTCGTCATTATGAGCAAACTTGATTAATATGGCACCAGTAGATGTTAATTCAAAGTTAAACTTTTGTTTTTTATGTCTGCTAACACATGTATCCTCGACAATTTGGTAGCCTGTACCATAGTGCTGTAGACATAACTCCGAATTTTGATTGGAGAAAGAAACTGTTCCATCAGCGTTATATAACACTCCCCAGTTGGCATTAGCCTTCCAGGTTCCTGATAAGTTATGAGCGTAATCCGCCCATAGATATTGATTCCCTCCATTATTATGACTATATATCAAGGCACCATGATTAACATTATAAATAGATTTATATATTGTATCGTCAGATGCTTTCGCATGATTCATCAAAAATAAAGTTGATATAAAAACTATATTTTTGGTCAATATGAATCTATTTAGCTCCTTACTCATATCACTACTCCCTTTTAAAAAATCTCACCTTGCAAGATAGATTAAATATAGAAATAGTTAAATTTTAATTTTTGTTATACCCTCAATCCTTCTTGAGGTAGCAACATCCCTTTTATCTGCCCCACATACGTCTCCCGTATCAGTTCAGTATTACCGTCTCAACACGGTTTTTCCCCGAGGTTTTCGCGCGATACAGTGCTTTATCCGCCGCGTCTGATAAGTCCATTGCCGCAATGTGCTCATCTAGTTGAAGATTAGATAATTCACCACCTCCATTCTCTCTCTTCACTGGCTAGCCTTTATGGTGCCGACCAAAGACTTTTTTGGCAAAGGCACTCAGGTGGTTATGATAAAAAGAAAATAAAGACATAAATATAAATCACCTATTATTCAAAAAAAAATAAAACAAAAAAAGTTAAAACATAGTTAATCCAATGAATACTACCAATAACGACAATACAAATTATAACATATGCCATTGAGCCGGTGTAGGTTTGGCGTGATGCAACCTGAGGTTCGATAAGTACTGACATTCAACTTGATAAAATCATTACAAATCCTGCCAAGAAAACTGAAGTCACAATCCGCTATGCTGGAGGTCAGCCATCTCATGATGGCAAACACGACTGCCCGCCACCTCCATCAGATAAAAACCACGAGGTTAGGACAATATAATTATTAGCCTAGTTAATCGGTGATAAAAGCAGATAAATTGAAATCTCTCTTCCTTTATCTGCTTTCTATTATATGGTTAATTACCAATCAACATATTATAAATCAATAAATCATAATAGTCGTTTAGCTTTTCCATCAGACTTATTAATATCCTTCAAAGAGTTAATAATAGACTTCGCGACTCAGGCATAAAAATCAAAAAGATAGACCATCACACTTAAGTTTCATAATAAATTTAATTATTAATCGCCCTATAAATTATCTATTACGCTGGAAAAATATAGTTTTGTATTCCATGCTAAATCATGAGAAGAAAACCTCTCACTCGCGCATTAATAATACCAGCTGAAATATAATGGATAGATAAGGAAGTAATCATGGTTTATAAATCCCTGCTTAATATTATCATTGCAATACTCTCATTCGCAGCAATTAATACCGTATTTGCTGCATCATCTCCTACTACACCTAGCGATATGACATGTAAGGAGTTCCTTGATCTTAATCCGAAAAGTATGACACCCGTGGCTTTCTGGATCATTAATCAGGATACCCATTATAAGAAAGGAGATACCCTCGATTTTCAGGAAGTTGATACGATTTACACACCCAAGGTGATTGATGTGTGTAAAAAAACACCCGATAAAAAAGTGGCTGAGATGAAGAAAGAAATTGAGGAGGCGACCAACAAGAAGTCAATGTAATATAATCCCTAGCCCCACACTGGGTAAGTGGGGCTATCATTATTCTTGGTGACGATGACTTTAGGGAATAACCATGCTTAAAAAATTGATGCTGACAACTTTGCTGCTATTACCCACCAGCCAGGTGTTGGCCCTTGATTGTAATAATGCCATGACACAGCTAGATATGAACCAGTGCGCAAATTCAGAGTATAAGAAAGCCGATACCGAACTCAATCGCACCTATAAGCAAGTGCTCGCCAAAACGTCCGTGGCCCAAAGGGCATTATTGAAAAGTGCGCAACTGACCTGGATAAAATACCGCGACGCAGATTGCACCTTTCAGTCTTCCGCCACTGAAGGCGGTTCGGTACACCCCATGATTATCTCTGCTTGTCTGACCCATAAAACCGAAGAGCGCACCGCACAATTAAAATCGTTTCTTAATTGCCCTGAAGGGGACTTAAGTTGCCCGCTATGATAATTAGCGCTGGCGCATTGACGATGGCGTTAAGCCGTAAGCTGTTTTAAAACAGTGACTAAAATGGCTCGCTGAGCTGAAACCGCAGGCCAAAGCAATATCAATAAGTGGCATCATGCCATGCTTTAGTAATTGCTCGGCATGATTGGTATTGTCGCCCTATTCTGGCAAGATTTAACGGCTACCCAAATCGCACCGGAATTACTGAAAGGCATTGGTCTGAGCTTATTGGGCACTTACGGTTTCTCGCTGGGTAATATGATTAGCAGCCGCCACCAGCGCCAGGGGTTGGATATTCTCTCCACTAATGCTTATGCCATGACCTATGGTGCTGTGCTGATGGGGCTTTTCAGTATCATTCAGCACCACTCTTTCACTATCGAATTAACACCGCGTTATTTGGGTTCATTACTTTATTTGGCAATTTTCGGTTCAGTGATTGCTTTCGCCGCCTATTTCAGTCTGATTGGCCGTATCGGCGTCAGTGGCGCAGCCTACAGCACCCTATTATTTCCACTCGTGGCACTGACCATCTCAACTTTCTATGAAAGCTATCACTGGCATCTAAATGCCATTATTGGCTTACTGTTAATCCTACTGGGTAATTTGGTCATGTTCTCTCGTCCGGGCATGGTGCAATCGTGGTTGAAGCTCCGCCACCACTGCCCATAATTTGCGACTTTCACTATCAGCCGCAGCCCATCATTTAACGGCAAAAGCCCTAATGGTGAATAAACTCAATGCCATACAATCCACCAATGGCATTAATCGTCTCAAGTAAATGAGCGCCATCAGCCTGCGCTAACGCGGTTTCACCCTCTTCTTCATGCCCTAATTGCCACTGGGGAAGTGCGGAAAACCATGCAATTATCTTAGCCATTGTCACCTCTGCGTACTCTACAAATGGGCGGAACTGCTTATTTAAGAGTAGACGCTGAATCGGACAATAAATGAACTAATCATTATTGCTTTGAATATGCAGAATTTAGATATTACAAAACCGTTTAGATATTACAAAACCGACTTGGGATAGCGATTCAGAATTTATCATTTTATTGATGCCAGCTAGTGGTCAAGAGGCTATCTTTAGCTGATATTCACCCCAAAGGAGTTTCGCATGTTTGTTGTCAGCCTGACTTACCACCAACCTATCGCGATTGTGATTCTGACCGCTGTTGCCGCTGCTCCATAATGCGATGCAGATTCGCCTCCAGCCAGACTGTCAACCCCTCCACCTGCTCCTGAATCTCTCTTCCCAACGGCGTCAGCTTATATTCCACATGCGGCGGCACGACCGGATATGCGATGCGCTCGACAAAGCCATCTTCTTCGAGGTTTTGCAGGGTTTGCGCCAACATTTTCTCACTGACACCACCAATCTTGCGTCTTAGCGCACTAAAACGCAGGGTTTCGTTGCTTAAAGCAATCAGCACCAAGACTCCCCAGCGGCTGGTGACTCGCTTGAGTATCTCTCTTGAAGGACAATCAGCATTGAGCAATTCACCACGCCGGAGCTGTTCCGGAAATGACATATTGTTGTTCAAATTTTGCGGCTCCACTATTTCTATACTAACCTTTTGGTGCGTACTTACTTAAAGTTAGTATATTGCATATGATGCTGTTAAGGGCGAATTTTTGACGAATATCCCCTTTTATTCCTGATTAAAAGTTCGCCACCCGATCCTACAACATCAATCTGGAGCCATATTATGATCGCAGTAACCGGTGCCACAGGCCAATTAGGCCGCCTTGTTATCAACGCATTACTGAAAAAAGTGCCTGCCAGTGAAATCATTGCCACCGTCCGCAGCCCTGAAAAGGCCAGCGACCTGGCAGCATTAGGGATTGAAATCCGTAAAGCTGACTATAGTCAGCCCGCCACCCTGGATAGCGCGTTTCAGGGGGTCGATAAACTGCTGTTAATCTCATCCAGTGAAGTGGGACAACGTGTTGCCCAACATACTGCGGTGATTGAGGCGGCCAAACGTGCGAGGGTCAAACTCCTGGCCTATACCAGTTTGCTACATGCCGATAAATCCTCTCTGGGATTAGGTGAAGAGCACCGCGCAACAGAAGCACTATTACGTCATTCCGGCTTGCCGGTGGTGTTATTGCGCAACGGCTGGTACACCGAAAACTATGCCGCAAGTATTGCGCCCGCCTTGGCCCACCGTGCATTTATCGGGTCAGTAGGCGATGGTCGTATCGCCTCAGCCACACGCGAAGATTATGCAGAAGCGGCAGCTGTGGTACTAATCCAAGAAAATCAGGCCGGTAAAATTTATGAGTTAGCTGGCGATGAGAGCTATACGCTGGCTGAGTTCTCAGCAGAAATTGCCCGTCAGTCCGGTAAGCCCATGGTGTACCAAAATTTGTCTGAAGCGGATTTCCGCCAGGCACTGATTGGCGCGGGGTTACCAGAGGTTTTCGCCAGTCTGCTGGCAGATTCTGATGCCGGAGCCGCCAAAGGTGGGTTATTTGATGACAGCCATACATTGAGCAAACTTATTGGTCGCCCGACAACCCCTTACGCGAAAGTGATTGCCGCAACACTGGCAGCACTTTAAGCCGTTTCACGATGTTAATGACCGGTAACCTTCGGGCGACCGGTCTTTTTTATAAGATAAATCATACCGCTTAGATAGCTGAATGTATTCATCCATAACTCTCAATTAATGGCGAAAGCTATAACGCACGCTAATTAAAGTCGCTGTAACAAATAGTTATTGTGAACTTCATACTTGATAAATATTGTAAATAAAAACCATATAAACGTTATGTTTTTTAACTTTTTAGTAAAAAACCCTCCTATTTACCTCATAAAATGAGGCAATAAAATCACATTAGCTAATTCATTCAATAAATTCATCAATCGATGATTGACACCATTAAAAAATATAAATATAACTAACTGATATTTAACATTTTAATAATAAAATCTATTTTACAAAAAACACAATTTAGATTTCAAACAAAAAATAAGCTCATCAAACCATTCGTCAATAGAATATTTAAGCGCTCCAAATAAGTGCAATAGCACTAATAATCAGCACTAACATCGGGCATTAATAATTTAATTAATAAAAGTATAAAGTTTTATCTTATGGGGCCGATTACCCTAAGCAATTGTTGTCTTCATCTGTTATTCGGGAACTCCCCCAATTTACTGAGGTTATTATGAGAGTGAACAAGCCTGTCAGTCGGCAGGAGTATCCCATTGATCGCGATACCACCTTGCAATCGACTACCGATACGCACGGCAATATCGCCTATGCTAACGCCGCATTTGTTCGTGCCAGTGGTTTTGAATATCAGGATTTACTCGGTCAACCGCACAATATTGTGCGACACCCAGATATGCCACCAGCCGCTTTTGCCGATATGTGGCAAACCCTGAATGCCGGGCTTTCCTGGTCATCACTGGTGAAAAACCGCCGTGAAAATGGTGACTACTATTGGGTACGCGCTAATGCCACCCCGTTACGCCATAATGGCCGCTTAACCGGCTATATCTCTGTGCGCATCGCGCCGACCCGTGCAGAGATTAAGCAAGCAGAAGCCCTGTATGCTGATTTTAACTCCGGCAAGGCCAGGCAGCGCCGCATCAAGCTGTATCGTGGATTAATTGTGCGTTCTGGTTGGCTCTCATGGATGTCACTGTTCCAAACGCTATCATTACGATGGCGTTTACGCGGTGCATTACTGGGTGCGGCGCTGCTACCTACTGTCGCTGCGGGCGTAATGGGGATAACAGGTTTGCCTCTATTGACGCTGGGTGCTGTTACCCTTGCCAGCAGCATCATCACTTCATTGTGGCTGGAGCGTCAGGTCGCCCGCCCGATCGCCGCGATTTTGCAGCAAGCGCAAGATGTCTCTTCCGGGCAAGCCGGTGACTATGTGCAGCTAAACCGCGTCGATGAGATAGGCTATCTGATGCGTAGCGTGAATCAATTGGGCCTAAATCTCCGCTCATTAACCGATGATGTTAGTGGCCAGGTTGATGGCATTAATACCGCCAGCAGTGAAATAGCCGCAGGAAATCGGGAGTTAAAAGTCCGCACTGAACAAGCGACGGCTAACTTGCAACACATCGTCAGCGCGACTGAACAATTAGTGGCAACCGTGCAAAACAGTGCCAATAGCGCCAATGAGACCACCTCGCTGGCAGCGATGAGCAGTCATGCTGCGGAACAAGGCAGTGAGTTAATGCACCAGGTGATTGAAACCATGGGGACGATTAATGACTCCAGCCATCGTATTGTCGATATCATTAGTGTGATTGAAGGCATCGCCTTCCAGACCAATATTCTGGCACTCAATGCCGCGGTTGAAGCCGCTCGCGCCGGAGAGCAGGGCCGAGGATTTGCGGTGGTCGCCAGTGAGGTTCGTCACCTGGCACAGCGCTCATCAACAGCAGCCAAAGAGATTAAGCACTTAATTGAAACCAGTGTAGAGCGGGTTCGCGATGGCAGCGCACTGGTACAAAATGCCGGTGCCACCATGGACAATATCGTCAAGCAGGCGGGTCAGGTCTCAACCTTAATCAGTGAGATCAGCACCTCGACCCATGAGCAGACACAAGCACTTGGCCAAATTAGCCAATCGATTGGCCAGTTGGACCAAATGACGCATCAGAATGCCGCCATGGTTGAACAGTATGCGGGCGCAGCGGAAGAGCTGGCCCATCGCACCCTGCGCCTGACAGCGGCGGTACGAATCTATCGGCCAGTAAAGTGAGATAACTATTTGATGGCACAGTGCTGAAATAACGCCGACAAATTAAGGGATTAAGACTAACCGCCACATTAATTGTTATGGCTGCCATAACAGTTAATTCATCTGTCATAGCAATAAACAGAAACCCCGTTATAGTGGATAGGTGGTTATTCAATTATTAAATAAGGAGTTTTATGTCATCACTTAATCAAACATCTGTTCGCGCTAAGCAAGGTGGACCCGATGCAAACTTACCTGGTGAAGATCATTTGATCGCCCATGAAGCTTTGCTTATCGCATTAATGGTTGAATGCGCTAATGAGTCCGATAACGATCAATTTCTGTCTAGTGTCCGGGGGACACTTAACGAAATCTTAGGCACCGCACGCTATCTTGATGCCAGCAAGATAGCTAATGGCTTGATCGATGAGGCTGATGATAAAGCCAACCGCTAATAGTTAGCCCTCATTATGAACTGCACCCCATTAAGTTGGACAGTTTGCATCAGGTGGCTAATAAGGCCTGGGTTCGGTATTCCACCGGACTTAGGCCGTTCAGTCTCAGGCTGATACGTTCATGGTTGTAATAATGGATATATTCGTCTCAGCCCAATATTCGCTTCTCTTTATTGACGAAGCATCTGGCTTATAAAAAGGTTTAGCGTGGTTTAAATGTAGTCTCTTCCACGCAATATCCTTTTTGATTACTTTTGCAGCAGACCCTGCCACAATGAAATTATTGGGTGTCAGCCCTTCACAATACTGCCGAATCCAACGACAGAACGATCCGCCAAGAACTGTGGCCTTGGCTGCTATCCACACATGGTCGCCAATATCTACCCATAAAAAATGGAATATGCCACCCCATAACGGGTGGCTGGCAATGAGTTATTTTATTATCGAGCTAGGTGGACAATAACTCAGAATTATCTCCAGGCAGGTCGGGCTCCCAGTGTCGTTGCCCTAGGCCTGTGAGGGTTTACATTTTGTGGTATGACTACTGGTCTGGGGATCTGCGATTTTGTTTGGTTCCGGGCTGCGGGGACTATATGAGTCGCAGCCCTTATCAATAGAGCTTCCCATTTATTGGCTTGCTCATCAGAATATTCAGTACCACCAAAATAAAAAGCGTTATCCATATCTAACTGATAAGTACCTGCATTGTCGGGGACATATAATGTTGAATTAAGTATGCGACTTAAATATTCCTTATGACCTTTATAATCTTCATGATGATTTATTAAGTCCAATAGAACATCATCTTTTGATGTATATTTTTCATTTACATCATTAAAGAATTTTATACCACCCTGCCTTAATGAGGCTATATCACCAAGCATCTTTAGGCGACTTTCGTTATAAGTATAATGAGATTTTGCAGTATTACTCAATGCTGACATGATGAACCAAACGGCTGCGCTTGCTTTAAAAGAACTATCAATTATGAAGGTGGTGTTACTAGTAGTGATAGTGGTTACGGGCGCGGAATAATCTCTATTATAATTATATACTATAGTTGAAAGGAAACTAGATGCCAAACCCGAACCAATAGATACCGCTTGTGGGAAAGTATTTAAAAGCGTATTTTCATTAATTCTAGTGTATGTTTGATAGATATCACCGCAAAAATAGAACAATACATTTGACATCTGACTTGGCAAACATTTCCGAAGATTATGCGAAAGGAAAGAAATAACACATGTCATTGGATCGTAAATATAATATTTATATCTAGCACTTCCTCTTGGTTCAAATAAGTGAGAGATAATCCCGCTATACATATTATCCAAAATTTTCTGTGCGTCAGCATTTCCCCCAGCATATTCCTGTAATACTCTGAATGTCCGAACTGAAGAGTTTAAAGTACCTACAAAAACGTCCAAATGTCTTATATCTAATCCATTTATAAAATTAACCACATTGTTAAAAAAAGTAATATCTGTATCTCGGGATATAAGCTTAAGTAAACTGTGGTTCGTAGTGAGTGTTAGGTTGCTATCCGCCATAATGTTGTCCTTTCATTATTCAGTATGGATAAAAACAAGAGTAATCTGCTACGCCACGAGTTCCGTGGTTCCCAACTAGCGCAGATTACCGTACTATTCTTACGAACGAGAGCCTTCAAAATGCAAGTCATATTTCACGTAACTCAATACACGTGCAGCGACTGCTGTCATTTTCAGCACGGGCAGAGTCCCTGCCCTTACAACCAGATATAAGCAGTGTATATATCGTCCGCTAACGAACAGGACTGCGAACACTCGCCAATCATTAATTTCCATCAGCCGCTCCTGCAAGGGTGCCAGTTCGTTAATGGCGAATACCCTTGCGGCTTTCTCCACATCACCGAAACCACCGGTGTTATTCGGTAAAATACCCATCAGTTGCGGTGGTATCCGTTGCATCGCGAGCTGGTCGTCGTGGGTGACATACTTAATGCTGGTGAACTCATCTTTCGCCGCCACTTCTGCCAGTGGGATCACTTGTATCCCGTCTTTTTTACCGGCTGGAGCATACATAAACAGATTGCGGAAATTACCCGGCCCTTTGGATTCTTTCAGCGCCTTGCGTAAACCGTGGCTGGTTGCAAGGTATCCGCGATGATGCGCCGAGTCAGGTGATGAATAAAGTGGTTGATGAGAAAGGTGCCGTCATTTCAGCAAAAATTCGGGTAGGCAAAGGCGGTGATTTCCATAATCTGGATGCTTTGGTAATGGCAGCTACTGATGAATTGATTGAGCCATGGTTCCAGGAGGATACCGAACTGGTGGCGATTGTTGGCCGCCAGCTGTTAGCGGATAAATATTTTCCCATTGTCAATCAAGAACAACCCAACAGCGAGCACTGGCCGCTGATTTAATTATCAGTCAAAAAAGGGTTGGTGGCTTGCCAGCAGTACGTGCGCCCTCTTTCCCGCCGAATGCCGTCTTTATCACTCGTCTGGATAACTTGTCCATTTACTGGCAGGACGGTACCCGCACAGCAACCACTGGATACCGCCCAACTGCTACGCGCCCAACAGATTTTAGCGGGTCAGGACATGCCGGATATGGTTTGCGCCCGCCTGCTTAAGTTTGTCGGCTATGCCCTACGTCAGGACGGCGACAACGTTCTCGCGCTGGCACTGACCGCCAATGCCAATAATCAGGCACAGGCACAATTGCGCCAACAGGTTGCCAGTACGGATCAGTTGTTGGCGCAGCGCAATAGCCAAATCAAGAGGTTATACCGTGAAAATGAAACCTTACGCCGCTGGGCTGATACTCCCCTGCCTGATGATATTATCCGGCTGCGCTAGCGACCTGCCTTTACCGGGGCCGCAGATTACCGTCAATGGCTGTCCGCGAGTGGCGCCTTGCCCATTTCCGGCAGCGGAACCGCAAACTAACGGTGACCTAAACGACGACATTGACCAGTTGGAAGCAGCGTTACACGCTTGCGCGGCGCAGGTTGATACGGTGTACCTTTGCCAACTAGGAGCCGCCGATGTTAAAGCCTGATTCGCTGCGTAGCGCTATTTTAAAAGCGGTGCCGTACATCAAGCAAAACCCAGACTGCTTGCATGTCTTTATTGATAAAGGGGCGATTATTGCCACGCTGGCCCCATCACTCTCTTTTGAATATCAATACACCTTAAATCTGGTGGTGACCGATTACGCCAGCGATATGGATCTGGTCATTGTCCCAATCTTGCATTGGTTGCGCACTCATCAGCCAGATATTATGGCAAACCCCGACAAACGTCAGGAGGGTTTCACCTTTGAGGCCGACTATCTGGATAATAAGGTTTGCGATATCAGCTTCGACATTAAACTCACCGAGCGAACCATTGTTGAAGAGCAAGACGGAACGTTAACCGTGACTCATATGGCAGAGCCGGCGCCACCGGAGCATTTTATCAAGAGTTATAAAATCGGTATCGACGGTAAAACCGTGACGGAATGGGTCGCATGAATGACCTGCATGAGTTAGACCAAACTTTATCCATCTTACTGGCGCAATTATCCCCACAGGCGCGCGGCGCGTTTATGCGTCAGGTAGCTAAACAGCTACGCCAGCGCCAGCAAAAGCACATTCAGGCACAACAGAACCCGGACGGCTCCCCCTTTGTACCGCGCAAGAAGAAACGCCGTGATAAACAAGGCCGTATCAAGCGCAAGATGTTTACTAAGCTGCGCACCGCCCGTTATATCAAAAACGAATCCAACGCCGATGAGGCCGCCGTCACCTTTAGCGGTAAGGTCAATAATCTGGCGCGAGTGCATCACTACGGCTTGCGGGATAAAGTTAGCCGCAACGGGCCAACTGTAAAATACGAACGCCGCCAGTTATTGGGCTTTACTGACGGCGACAGTGAATGGATTGGGGATCTAGCATTGGAGTGGCTAGCTAAATAATACTACATCACAGCATTCCATGTGTTTTAGCATAATCGCGTAACGCTTCATTCATCTTAGTTTGCCACCCGTCACCCTGCGCCCGATAGGCGTCCACCACATCGTGATCAATCCGTAACTTAACTGGCTCTTTCGGATTTGCCAGTTTTGGACGTCCACGGGTTTTTATCACCTTTTCCGCGCCCTCTTTCCCAAACAACTCAGTAAATACCTCGGCGGCTGGACGTGCGCGGGCAAACTCTGCCTCGCCCCACTCAGGGTTATCGGTTATGGTGACTTTATTGATTTTTTTGTTCATATCGCTTTACCTCACGGGAATTGGCCTTACGCAAGCTGATAACATGCACCTTGCCGTTACGTGGTGTGAATACCAACATATGTAACCGCTCTTCAATGTAGCCCAGTGCCTGAAAGCGCCGCTCTGGATATTCCTTACGTAGATCCTCAACAATTAGCGCGGTAGCAACTTCAAAATCACGCGCCATCTCAAAGGACAGTTTACGTTCAGCAATATTTTTTTCGTTTTTGGTTGGGTCGTAACATATGTCCATATAATTAATGTACCCCCAATAAATGAATCAATGCAAGCGATATTAGCATTTATGTTTTAGTCTGATTTTCCTTGTGCCATCACTCATACAAAACCCATCACATACCCCACGCGCCTGTAGGCGGCACACTGACCGCATGAATATCCTTATCGCTGGCCTTAAACGTCTGCTGGCTAACATTATCCGTATTGGCATCATCTCAGACGTCAATGTGATATCTGCTACGGCTTGCGCGATAAAGTCAGCTGCAACGAGCCAACTATTAAGTACCTGCGCCGCCAGTGGTTAGGCTTTACGGATGGCGATAATGAATGCATAGGGAATTGGAGTTGAAAAACATCGCTAACTAATTACTTCATATAAATAATTTATTTTTTTCTTATTAAATGAAAAATCACTTTTGTCATTAGATATGAAAGAAAAAGAGCAAGAATAGCCATTTCATAATAGAGCGCTATCAGGATATTCGTATTAAGAAAGTTAAAATAACTTATCGCATTGCCAAACTGATCGCTTGACAATACCAACACCAGAACCTCTGGAATAAGAAAGGTCAAGATAACAAATAAAGTAAGAAAAGTCCCAAATTTAGCCAGTCGCATCATACAACTCCATTGTAGTATTTAAAATCCATAATTATAACGTATAGTACACGATTATTGACAATCAATGGAGTGCTAGTTAATGAATGCTTCTCTTTATTTAAAAGAACAATTAAATGCGGACAGGATGTTATCACTCTCACTAGATCGTGGGATAAAAGAAACGATGAGTTCTGCCAAAGAAACAATCGAGAGTGTATACAGTGGAGCAGAAAAAACCAGTTGGTATACATCTTGTTTCTTTGAAAAATATGCGAGTGAATGTCAGGAAATAAAAACTGAGGATGCAAGAATAATAAAAGAAATATCAGAGATATACAGAAGATCTGATGTTATCTTTGACATGATAAAGCTTTATGTCGAATATGTTCTTGATAGGTACACACTGCGTGAAAATATGTGGAGCTCCGCTTATCAGTCAACCCATTTAGCTGCTAATCTCTCAGTTTCAATAACCACTAAAAAAGCCATGGCTTACTCTATAGCTAAAACAGTTGCGGAGTCATTCTCTGTATCCAATATTGTACGGGCAGAAATAAACAAAAAAGGTTTGTTTTTAATTAATGCCGCTGATTTATATGGAAAAGTTCAAAAGTCCGCCATCGCGGCCAGGAAGCTACAAGTCATTGAGCCCGGATACTATAATTTGCTACGAATCAATAATATAGAAATGCTTTACGTATATATAGATCCGGTTATTTCTAAAGCGATGGACAAAATACACTCGAACTCTAATTTAAGCTTTAACGAACTTGTGGATATACTTAACGGCATGGGAAAGTAATGAAAACAGTATTATATAACATATTGTTTTTGACGCTCCCATTTATTGTTATCGTTTTACTCGCAGCTTTCTATTTAGAATTCTTTCCTAATCACTTTGATAAACTGACATTAGTAACAATTGTGATTGTGTTTTTTGTATCATGCAAAATAATGCCTAATAAATATATCTAAAATATAATCAATACGGTGACTGTTTTACAGTTATCCTTTGAAAAATTCATGCAATAAACAGTCATTCCATTCTTATCCCCTACACCTCCTGTTTTCTCTTTTGTACCATCCCTCACACAAAACCCATCAGATGCCACACGCGCCCGTAAGCTGCAGACTGACTGCATGAATATCCTTATTGCTGGTCTTAAACGCCTGTTGGCTAACATTATCCGCATTGGCATCGTCTCCGACGTCGATCTTGCTAACGGATTGTGCCAGGTCAAGATAGGCAATCTTGAAACCGATTGGCTCAATTGGTTAACGCTACGCGCCGGTCGGGTGCGTTTTTGGTCTGCGCCGTCCAAGGGTGAACAAGTGATGGTACTGAGTATCGGCGGTGAACTCACCACAGGTTTTGTGCTGCCCGCCATCTTTTCGGATGCCAATCCTGCGCCGTCACAATCGGCGGATGGCATGGTGATCACCTTTCCCGATGGTGCGCGTTTTGAGTATGAGCCTGAAAGCAGCCATTTAGCTATAACCGGAATAGCCACCGCAGTGATTGAGGCCAGTGAGTCAGTCACTGTCACCGCCCCCAATATCACCTGTACCGCATCAGTCAAAATCACACTGTATAGCGGTATGAACCGCAACACCGGTTTGCAGATCGACGATATTGACCATATTCGCCAATCAATCAGTGACATTCTGACCACACCGCAAGGTACGCGAGTAATGCGCCGTGATTATGGCTCGTTGTTATCCGCCCTGATCGACCAGCCGCAAAATCCCGCTCTGCGTCTCAGAATGATGGCTGCGGTGTATGGCGCGGTGATGCGCTGGGAACGGTACATCACCGATGCTGAATATAACGCGCTCTACAATGTTTCACCGCCCATTGTTAAAGCTGCAATGGAACTTGCCTATCTTTGTTGCGCTCGGCAAGCGGACATACTCGCTTTGAAAAAGTCACAGCTAATGGATAGTGGCGTATTTATACAGCAAGGGAAAACCCGCAAGAAACAGATCAAGGCATGGACGGAAAGATTACAGCAAGCCATCAAGATTGCCAATGAAATAAAAATCGCCCCGGGTGTGAGCAGTATTTATGTACTACATCAAAAGTCAGGGCATGGTTACACAAGAGATGGTTTCAATAGTCGATGGCGCAATGCAAAATTATTGGCCGCAAAAAAATTTCCCGAATTGGATTTTGATTTCACATTTCATGATTTAAAGGCAAAGGGAATATCGGACTTAGAGGGAACGCTCGAAGAGAAGCAAGCTATTTCAGGGCATAAGAATACGGCTCAAACAGCAAGATATGACAGGAAAACAGAAATTGTGCCGGTGGTAGGTGGTCAAAAAAAGTGAGTTTTTATTCAGACTACCAAAATCATGTTAGGAAATGATGTTAGGAACATCTTAGGAATGTGATTTCGGGCACAAAAAAACCGCCTCACGGCGGTTAACGACATACTCATACTACTTTGTTTTACTTAGAAAATTTTCCATGGTGCCCGGGGCGGGACTTGAACCCGCACAGCCATAAGCCGAGGGATTTTAAAAACTCTTAGGACAATCTGCAAATCAATCACTTACGTAAAATCAGTAAGTTACCAAACACGATGGCGGGTTAGTTTGGGTTGTTGTGGGGATGGTAGTCACTCAATAAACGCTAGTCTTTACTTTTCAATGCTTTCATTTTTTCCACATATGCCAAGAAAGATAACCCTTTGGGTGTTGTTGCATATCTTCTGTATCTAACAGAAGGAACCTTTTCATTCAAAACTAAGCCATGAATTTGTAGTGCTGGGCATATAGAATAAAAAACAAACCCATCCTCTTTAGTAATACCCGCTTGATTAGTGACTCCATTGATCAACTCATCTTTAAGGGTTACAAATAAACTCAATAAATTTATTTCCTTATCTTCTGTTAAGCTCCATAATCCAGATGGGATTTTTAACTCTATATTAGACAGTATTTTGTGTAATTCCTTATTATCTATATCCTTGTCGTTTTTATCATTTCTAAACTTATCTATCTGTAGTTTAAGTTTATCGCAATCAGCTTTAAGACCAAAATTCTCCTGTGAAAGTCGGCTTATCTCATCAACAAGGACTTTTGTATCAGGAACCTCACTTCCCGAAATCCATCCAGATAAGTCACGAGATCTAGCTATTTCTGGCAAACTTTCTAAAACACACAATTTTATATCTTTAGTGTCATCATAAAATGATGACATATTAGACAGCACTTTTTCTCTGAATGATTTCCATTCTTTAGGGTTATTCATCTCTAAAACTTCACTACCAAAATCTTTGACATTGCTTTCTAAAGCATGATCATTGATGACAACGGAAAATAACGGTTTATTAGTTTCTAACGCATAATTATATTCTAACTCTGTATAACTGAGCCCTGACTCTGATTCTATTGACCCATATCGTCCACCTAATATAAGCATGTATACATCAGACTCATCTATCCAATTCTTTATTGTTTCCCATTGACTACGGTCACCAGCAGTGAATAACTCCATACCTGCCGGTATATGACCTATTTTCAAAATTGCAGAAACTGCTGCTTGCCGTTCATTCTTTAAGTCATTGAAAGTAGAGGATACAAATACTTGTAATCTTTTTCTCATTACTAAACCTTTTCGAATGTATTTAATCGATCATATGGATTCAAACTCACTGCCGCTTCTAAATGATCCGGTGCAAAGTGGCTGTAGCGCATGGTCATTTGGATAGTGGAGTGCCCGAGGATTTGTTGCAGTACTAATATGTTGCCACCGTTCATCATAAAATGACTGGCGAAAGTATGGCGTAGAACGTGGGTTAACTGGCCGGTAGGTAGTACCAGTTTAGCCCGGTCAATGGCTTGGCCGAATGCGTCATAGGCATTGGCGAATAAGCGCCCTTTCATCTTTGGAATTAGTTTATGCAGTTCCGCAGAAATAGGGACTGTACGGTTCTTTTTACTCTTGGTGTTGATATAGGTAATTTTATTTGGCATCACCTGAGCTTGTCTTAGTTGCTCCGCTTCACTCCAGCGCGCACCGGTAGCCAGACAGATACGAACGATGATACCGAGATCTTTATTGCTGGAATTGTCACACTCATACAGCAGACGTTTAATATCGTCCTCATAAAGGAAAGTTAACTCGTTTTCACTTTCACGAAATAACCTGACACCATCCAGCGGATTAGCGTGATTCCAATGCCCTAGCCTTTTCAACTCATTAAAGACAGCTCGCAGATAAGCATGTTCGCGGTTGACCGTTGCCTCTTTTGGTGGTTTAACGATTCCGTGTTTTGACTTACGGCTAAACTCACCGGCTAAACGCTGCTTGCGGTACTTGGCGAACACTTCCCGGTCAAAATCGGCAACAGCAGGATCGCCCAAGTTATCACACAGGATATTGAGTTTATCTAATCTAGCTTTGCCGTCACTCAAAGAGCGCCCGTGGAGTTCATACCACTGACCGACCAATGTTTTTAACCTCTGCGCGGCAGTCTCTGCCGGTGTGTAGTCAATATCCAGATCACCACGTTGCGCTAATTGCTCACGTTCAAAGCGCAATGCCTCGCCGCGAGTAACAAAGGTTTTCCTAACCCGCTTACTGTCACGGCCATCTGAGTAAAAATCACAAACCCACTTCCCGTTGGGTAACTTCCGTACTGCCATAAATAAGTCCTCAAGTATAATCCCTTGGGCTTATTTACTGTATATAAAAACAGTAGTCAATGTTTGATATGCAACACGACAAACATCTGATTAAAAACTAACGTGTACAGGTTTTCTTTGATTTACTGATAGAGCCATCATTGCAAACAAATTTCTCATTTTCACAATGGGATACCCCGCCCTTTTTGCCAGAACAGGGGTAATTTCTAGCCATAGTGATCGTTGGTAAAGATAAAAGAAAAATACCGATTACAACACTAGCTAATAATTTCATTAGATTATTATTCCATTAGTGCGCCGATGTCTCTTTAGTACCGACTATTAATAGCCAGTAATTTCACCGACAACTTTCGCCAGTATATTAACTTCACTAACCGGCCAATTTACATCATTGATTCGCCATACATCACCCGGTAAACGAGCAATATTGCTAATTGAGGTCACACCTGCTTTTTCAATCAGCCAAAGACCGTCAGCAACATTTTTAAATTGGCGTTCGACCAGAAAATAGCGTTTTTCATTGGGGGACGAAATTAATTCAGGCTCAATAATCTGGACAGGCAGTAATTCTGAATCCAGTAATACAGGGGATGCATCTATCAGCAAGCCATCTTCAAGGCTTTTATGAGTAATAGACTTTGCGGTTTCGTGTGCAGCAAATTTAACCGGTTCCCGAGGTTCCCCCTCACCAGTTGCAAGCCAATGCAATGAAACACCCGTTTCTAAAGCACAGAGCACAATCTCTTTACCCGGAAAATAGCCACGCTTGATCCAAGTGCTCACAGTTCCCGTTCCTGTACCAAGATAAATTGCTAATTCTCTTTGTACTTTAAAACCATAGGCTTGCATCATTCTTTCTACTGCTGCAATACCACCGCTTAGTTTTTTATCATCCACGCTCGCAAAAACCTCTTTACATACTCGCATATGCATAGTTTAATTCGTGAATTGATGGCAAATACCCACCAATACCTATATTAACCACCATCAAACAGGATGCCCTATGAATCAGAACCTTGCAATAACAGTTACGTCGCCCTATTTGTCACTTACTGAGTTCTCAAAATTGAGCGGAATCCCTTATGAAACCTGCCGTGGCATGGTGAAAGATGGTCGTCTACCTATCCGCCAGAAAGTTCGCAAAATGGAAAAGGTTCTCGTAAATATGATCGCTCTCACTAAAGAAGCGGCAAACCAGTAATGTTCGATATTCAAATTTGCCAACTAATTGTCGGCATATGTGAGGAAGTAAACCATGTTTGATTTTTCAGTGTCCAAACATCCGCACTTTGATAACGCCTGCCGCCAGTTTGCGTTAAAACACAACTTAGTCGAGCTAGCAGCAAACGCAGGAATAGCGGCGCAAGTTCTGCGTAACAAATTGAATCCTGACCAGCCGCACCGTTTGACCGTAGACGAGCTGTTACGCATCACCGACCTGACCGAAGACCCAACGTTATTAGACGGTCTGCTATCACAAATCAATTGCATGCCATCTGTGCCAGTCAATGAAGCCTGCACCGGGAATATCCCGACGTATGCGTTACATGCTACTGCCGCCGTGGGTTCTATTGCTGCCGCTGCGGTACAAGGCAACCATAAAACAGCATTCAGCAAATCTGCTCTGCTGGATAGCGTTAATACTGCGATTCGCCACCTGTCACTAATTGGCCTGACAGTGCAGGCGCGCATTCAGTCAACCCCCGCGTTAGCTTCAACCGTTGATGTTATTAGCGGCTTGAGTGCTGTCGCTGGTTTGAGTTGAGGTGTCTTTATGATTATTTCTATTGCCCCATTGTTGAAACAGCAAAGCCCGGTAAACCTGCGCCATTTCGGTAACGGTGTGCTGGAGTTGAAGAACGGCCAGCGCTGGAAGCCGGGAAGTAATCAAAAGGCGCTTTTACAAGAATTGTCCTCTGCAAAGAAGACGCCAATATTACGCCGTCTGCTTGGGTGTTGATTGGGGGATATATGCTGCAATTAGCGGAATCTGAAAAATTAAGAATGACGGGCATCGCCGCAATTACTGAATTTAAAGAAAAATATTTACGCCATAGAAAAAATGTTGCTCAAGAGGCTTTTGATAAATCGCCTGCACATTTGCGTAAAACAATTTGTTTTCATGCTGGTTTAAAAAATCGTCATGTGAATATGCAGTTTTCAGAGTTAACACCGGCAGAAAGAGAGTCTGTTATTAAAGCGTTAAATTACTTGATTGAGTTCACTCGTTCGTTACCACCATTTATCAGTAATGATGATTGCACTCTGAATATTATTAATTAACCACCAACCGCAATATATGGCGTTTTACTCGCCGGGTTTTCTATTGTCTATAATAAGGATTAGTGAAATGACCAATAAAGATAAACCAAAGTCGTGTGACATTATTAGAGATATTGGCCGTGCCATTGATATCATAACTTCATTGTTCGAAAAAAATGTCATGTTTGAAGAAGTAGCAAGTGAAATATTTGATAGCTTGGATAAGGCTGTTGCAGGGGTTTTCTTCTTACCAACGATTTCACAATATGAGCGTCTTTGTGCCAGTGAATCCAAATTGAAAGAGAAAGTGGCGGAGTTGAATGGTCGCATTAAAGAACTAATTATTCGCGATTCTTCATTCGAAGCGCAATGGAAAGAATTGATTTCTACAGTTATGAATACTGAGGTTGCGCTGCGTATCTGTGTAGATGACCCAACTGGGGATACAACAGAAAAAGCAATCAAAGCTATAAATAAGATTAATTCTTTATGTATGCAAGAAGTGCGTACAGATAAAACATATCGAAGTGCGACACAAGAATCTCTGTCGTCACCTGTAATTCATCAATTAGAAATTCTACCTGAGTATTATCAAGCTGTAATTGAGGGGAGAAAAAAAGCTGAGTTACGGAAAAATGACCGATATTACTCTATTGGTGATTATTTACTTTTGGCTGAGTGGGATTTTAAACACGATGTATATACCGGGCGTAAAGTTATAGTAGAAGTTACAGATATTACTCTATGTGATTTTGCTGCGCCTAATTTTGTCATGCTTTCATTTGGTGGTATCGACTCTATCAATATTTATTCTTTTGATGGAGATGTCCCATTTTGAATAACACTCATCCAGCACAAAATATATGGGTTTTCGTAGACCCCGCAAAGCCGGGCAGTGAGAGCACAATCACAATGACGTCAGTTGAATCAATGGAGCTAATGCTCAATGAAGCGCGCATGGATGAAAGAAAGAATCAGGCCGCGCTGGTTTCATTTCGTTTGGATGAGATTGCTAATCAAATCCTAAACCGAGAATTGAACGGCGTAGGGGCGGCGGAGCTGCTTAATCAAATAGCCGAGGGAATTCTTAACCAAGCGCAGGCGCAACATTGATGATTGATGAAATCATTATTGATGCTCGTTACGCAATTACGTTGCTTGAGCCAACCCGAACTCTAAATCGCATTCCAAACCTCGTGCTTAACGAGATTAAATTCACCAAAGAAAATGAAAGGGTGTTAGCCGTAATTGCTCATTATCCGACAAGAGTTAGTTTGGTAAGTGATTTAATTCATCATCGTATTTATCGTTCAGGCATTAATTCTATTCCGGCACTGGTCGAGGAAACCAAGCGCCTTGCTGAATTATGTGAGAAAGGATTTAAAGATTTTCACTCTCCTAACTTATTACCTAAATAAAGAGTTTATTATGAATATTAAAATCGGTGAAAAACACGTTGTTACTTCTGACAGTCTGCAATTTATTCTTAATGAAGTAAAAGTAAGCCAAAAAGGTAAAAGTGAGGGGCAGGTACGTTTAGAGCCAATTGCTTATTATCCAACTATTGCCCAACTAGTTGAGGGATTAATAAAGCGCAATATAGGTGAAGCGCAGATTAATAGTTTTGCATCACTTGGGAATGAAATTGGTCGCATCGGTAAACTGTGCCAAGAAGCCTTTTCAGCCAAATGACAGATTCAATCCGTGGCCGCATTACCCCAACTCCGCCGTTGCCTTATCCGGGCAGCGGCGCTGCTGTTCCTACTTATGCCTATCCCGGCAGCAAACCGCGCCAAACCTTGCCCGGCATTCAAAGACCGCTTACCCGTGAACAACTGATTCAGGGGCAAGCCGTTTTAGCCAATATCCATAACCTGCCGCATTTCCTGCGTAGCCAGTTCATTTCTCGCTATCAATACCTGTTAGCCAATAAAGGGCTAAACGATGCTAATAAATGGCTGGTGTTTGTCTTTGACCAGCGTATCTGGCCGCGTATTCAGGTGGTCAATAGCAAAAATGTTATGCGCCTCAGTGCATCAATGAGCTTTTCCACTGATGCCCCAACCTATGCCAGCTTAGCGGGTATGCATGATAAAGAGCTGCGCCGCTTTGCCCGCAAAATCGGTGATGAGCTAATGGTGGCGTACAACCATCATTGTGATGAATGCATTAAGGCTAATCAGGGTGACAGGGCCGTTTTATTGCAGGCCGATACACAGGTACGGATATTCGGCGATCTTGCCAGAATGGCGCGCGCTTTTAATATCATCCCGATGCACTGGCGCAAATACCTGAAAGACCGGTTAGATATCACCTCGGCTATCGCCAGCCTGTCACGGCTAGTTGATCCTGAATGGTGGGAGCGCAAACTCAAAGCACAGCGTACCCGCTGGCGGGAAGCGTTATTGATTGCTGTCGGTAATGTCAGCCGGGATATGTCGGCCTCTTCTTATGCCAGTAAGCAGGCAATCCGTGAAGTGTTCGCGCGTCGTCAGTCTAATTTGGAATACCTCAAAAGCTGCCAGTTAGAAAACATTGAAACCGGTGAGCGCATCGACCTGATTGATAAGGTGATGGCGAGTATTTCTAATCCAGAAATTCGCCGTATGGAGTTAATGAGCACCATAGCCGGTATCGAAAAATATGCAGCTTCACAGAAGCACGTCGGTATGTTCCTGACCGTCACCACCCCGTCAAAATATCACCCGACCCGCGTTATCGGTAAAGGGGATAACGAGAAAGTCCAGCTTAACCATAAGTGGGACGATGAAGCCTATTCCCCCAAAGACGGTCAGCGCTACCTCTGCAATATTTGGAGCAAAATGCGCACCGCCTTTAAAGACAATAAGTTGAGCGTCTACGGGATGCGGGTGGTTGAGCCGCACCACGACGGCACGCCGCACTGGCACATGATGCTGTTTTGTGAACGTCGCCAGCGCCAACAGATTATCGACATCATGCGCCGTTATGCACTGAAAGAAGACAGTGACGAGCGCGGGGCTGCTAAATACCGTTTTGAGTGCAAGCACCTGAACAAAGGCGGGGCCGCTGGTTACATCGCTAAATACATTGCCAAGAATATCGACGGCTATGCACTTGAGGGTGAACGCGACCATGAAACCGGTGAGCTGCTAACCGATTCCGCTGCGGCGGTTACAGCGTGGGCGGCAACGTGGCGCATCCCTCAGTTTCGCCCAATGGGTATTCCCTCCATGGGAGCCTATCGCGAGTGTCGCCGTATCCGTTTTATCAGTCTGGCCGAGTCGTTTGACGAAACGGTGGAAGCTGTGCGCCATGCTGCTGATGAGGGTGATTTTGCTGCCTACATCGCTGCGCAGGGGGGCACCAATTGCGGCAATCAGACTGTGCGTGTAGCCAAGCGTATCGCCGATGAACTCAACGCCTACGATGAGGAAGTGCAGAAAGTCGTCGGTATCTACGCGCCTCATTTGGGCGCTGACCATATTCATGAAACCCGCACAACCCAATGGCGCATCGTTTCGGGTGCCGTTGACCTTGAGCTTTTGACGTTGAAAAGCGCCTCTGGCGCGCCTCGGAGTCCTGTCAATAACTGTGGGTTAGGTGGAAACACCCAAGCGCCAAATGACCCCAACGGGCAGGCTAAAACGCCTGTGATAGCGATGGAATACCCACCGGACGCCGTTATTGACTGGTCGGACACTGCCGCCGTGAGGGCGATTGTGGCCCGCGTTAAAGAGAAACAGCCAACGATTAGCAAGGTACAACGTAGTTTTAACCCCACCAAAGGCCGGCTTATTGCCCCGTCAGCACGTTTGACCCGCGAAGAACGCCAGCGCATCCCCCAAATCCGCAATGATTTACTGCTGAAAGATATCAGCGCCCAACGTTGGGAGCTGGAATCGTTAGCCCGTGGGGCAAAAATGGCTGTTGGTGATGCGGTGATCCATTACCCGGCACTGTCCGACTGGCCGGAATTCGATGATTAATTTACCTGTGAGGAAGACCATGACTAAAACCGCCGCCACTACCCGCAAACAGGCACAGCGCCAGCGTGATAAATCTGCCGGTATCAATGAAATTCGCGCTAGACTGGAGCCAGAAGAATACGCCATGCTGACCGAGGGCATGGCCGCCCGGCGTCTGTTCCGGCCAGCTTACGATTTACCGGAATATATCGCGCTGCTGATTCGGCAAGATAACCAGCGGCTAAGAGAGCAGTTGGCCGAACTGGGTATCTTCAAATTCATCAATATCTACGGAATACACTGATAATTCTTCGACTTAACTACATTTATGTTCCCATTGATTAATAAGACTAAACAGACGGTGTATATGGCGGAAACCCTACACACGGACGGGCTTCTGCGATTGACTGTCGGGGGAACTATGCAGTTTTTTGTGCTGGGGTTGAGTTGGAGTATGTGTGTGACTTTGGCCTCATACTATGGGGGGGTATTTCTGTTCAGAGCTAAGGCCGATATCACTTGTAGTTCTGCAGGTTTCCGATCTGAGGGTGATATATATCTATCGTCCTCTATCAATAACTCCTCCCATGCCTCGGCTATTTCATAAGTATAATCAATACCACCGAAAGTAAAAGCACACTTCCTATTTAATTTATAAGTAACAGCATTTTTATAACTGGCAGACTCGCCTCCTACCATTAATGCTGATTGAAATATACTCAATAATAGTTTGATTTTTTCTTGACGTTTATAATTGTGTAATCGATTTAATAGTCCATCATTGTTTGATACATGTTTTTTATTTATATCATCAAAGTATTTTATGCCATTTTTTCTTAGTTTAACTATCTCGACAAGAAATTTTAAATGTTTTTCATTATGATTATACAAAGGTGTTAAACTGTAGTAGCCAGTAAGCATCCATATCAACACGAGAATAGCAATAGCTGCTTTCCAGCCAAAATCAAGTGCGTTATAATCAAAAGTTGAAGTTGAAGTTGAAGTTGAAGTTGAAGTTGCATTTAAATGTTTTAAAAACAAAATTAAGCTAGTTACCAGCACCGTGAAAATGGGAACGGCTGTTGTGGCAGTATTGGTATATGTATTTTCTTGAGTGATGTTGTATCCTTTATAAAAATCTAAGACAGGAAAAGATAATATTGTTATCTTGGCATGAAGTTTTTCTACCAATTTTTTTGCGTCCTCATTTGCTGATGCACAGCTATTTAATTTAATGAATGCCATCTCTGAGTAACTTAGATACGTTGAGAATTCTTCTAAATCCCTTTCAGATAATGAATTTACAAAATTAACTGCATTGTCAAAAAAAACAGAGTCCATGCTTCGGGACATCGTTTTAAGTGTGTTGTGGTTCACAGTTAGTGTATATCGGTTATCTGTCATAGTATTGTCCTTTCATTATGGATGAAAATAGTAATAATCTGCTACGCCATGGGCTCTCTGTTCCCCGATAACGCAGACTACCTCTCTATGTATACAAATGAGAGTATTCAAAATACAACCCATATTTTACGTAATTCAAAACAGTTACAGTAACCAATTTGGGGTTGTAAGCCGGAACCCGCCAAAATTTTGTGAGGCCGTTTACAGAGAACAGATGAATAGTTGGTGATACCACTGCTGGCAAGGCTTTCCACTCTGTGATTGTTATGAGTCACCAAGAATGAGAAACCAAGATAGATAGGGGAGCATTATTGAGAATTAAACCGGAACCACTCAAATGATACGGTGAATGTAGGCTCTCAGCCTATTTTTATATGGTATCGGCCTGTCCGATAAGCCACCCTTTTACGGACAGATAAAATCTCGGCGGCAACTCTTCGAACGGTTCCAGCTTACAACCCCAAAATAGTTTTAACGTGGGTTCCGACGGATGGCCAAATTTGGCCGGAACAAATCGGAATTAGCGGTCGAATTAAATCGGAAAATGCGATCGGATTACATCGGAATCAATGGCCGGTTTGGGCCGGAATGCGCATTACTCAAGTAAAACCATATATTTATATAGAAGTTTTCTTAAAAAGTGCATAGTATGCTGTATATAAACACAGTATGCGTAAGTGCTGGGAGATTGTTAGGTGATGGATTTAGATGGGCTAGTTTTGCTTGAACGGATAGACCTCATAGCTAGAATGTCAGCCGGTGACGAGATGAAAAATAGAGATCGTGAAGTGGCGTTGGCGTGGATTGCTGAATTAGCAATGGCAGCTAAAAATATCTATTTAGACGGGGCAGGGGAGTCTGGTTTACATTCTTTACGCTGACTTTTAGCACTGCATGCATATAGTGCATGATTTTGCATGATGAACCTGAGCCAGAAATTCCCAGCTAGCCCCAGTCCCGGCGCGGTTCTCGATACCTCATGCAAGTGCATGAAAAGCGACCTGCAAAGCGCGCAGGCGTGGCGGGGATAGCATTGCGCGCAAAGGGTTTTGATACCCTTATTTATCGATCTTGGGCAGGCCGTGGTGCTGCGTTCGGTTACGTTGGGAGTCAATGCGTGTGTGGGGTACGAGGGCGTGACGGGCGTCTGGTGGCGTATGGCGTGAGGTGTCGGAATTGCTACTTTTCAGGCGTGAAAAAGCCGCCCGGTTCGGCGGCTATGATATTCAAAACTATCAGTTAACTATTTGAAACCGCAATATCCACACCACAGCTATGTGGCTGATATCCACCTAATCCCATTCGCCGACGATAGCAGCCTGAACACTCGCATTTCTTTGGCGGCTGCGGCGGTGGCGCAGGCCTTTTCACTGTGTCGCCGGGTTGGTATGGCGGTGGTGTTGGCGCTTTGCATCCCATATTAATCCTCGCTTATCAGTTCATATGGCTTGAACCGGATCACCTCTTCCCCTATCCAGTCATTCACCTCTTTCAATCGTTCTTGCAACGGCGTTAACTCGTTACGGACAAACACTTGTGAGGCTTTCGCCACGTCACCGAATCCGCCGGTATTGTTGGGAATAATCCCCATCATCTGCGGTGGCACCCGGTGCACACTGAGCAGGTCGTCACGGGTAGCATTCTTGATATTAAAAAAGTCATCTTTGGTGGCGACTTCGCTCAACGGTAAAATCTGGATACCGTCTTTTTTACCGTTGGGCGCGTACATAAACAGATTGCGGAAATTGCCTAACCCTTTGGTGTCGCGCATCGCTTTTCGCATCGCCTCAATATCGCTGCTGCTTTGGGCCGCATCAGTCATATACAGGATGTATCCCGCGTGTGCGCCGTTCTGGTAATACTTGCGGCGGAACAGTGTGGCCGCTTCATTGAGCCAGGCAGAATTTAAGCCACTGAGATATTCCGGCAGCCCGTAAAGTTCCTGATTGATATCCGGTTCTATCAGGTGGAAAACGCTACCGGCGGCAAACTGGTGTTCATCTTTCCAGTTCTGCACAAACCAATAGCAATCTTTGTCCAGTCCCCGGCGTGTGTACTTGGCCGGGCTGGGGTCAAGGCGCAGTGGTGCGCCCAGTTGGTTACGGCGAACCTCTAAAAACGCATTGCCAAACACCAGATAATCCAGTGCATAGCGGCTAAATGATTGCTGACTGAGCATCGAATGTGGAATAAAGGTACTCGCCAGAATATTGCGCTTCACATACAGCGGTGAGCTGTGATGCACCGCCGCCCGAAAGCTGCGCGCCAGCCCGTCAAAGCTGATAGGCGGGTCATACCATTTTCCGTTTCCGGTGCATTCGATGTAATCCAGTATTTCCCGCTTATCGAGCACGGCGGAGGGTTCGCCAAAGGTGAACGCCTCCACCGGCTGCTGTTGGCTGGCGGTGTGATTGGTTACCGGGCGGCTTAATGCCTTGCGGCTTTTGCGCTTACTCATTTCACTACCTCTACATTGTTTGCCGCTTGTGACCAGTCGCACAAATATAAGAGCTTGAAATCATTCGCCGTCATGTGTTTTTTCAGCCAATCTTTATCCCAATCCTTTTCCCATAATGTGCCGCCTTGCTGAATGGCATCATCAGCCGTAACCGATTGACGAAATACGCCATCAGCACAAAAAACGCCGTTATCGGTGTGTATCACTGGTACGAATTTTTGTGGACGGCGCAGTGAGCCGTTCCAAATCTTGAACGCGGTATGTGAGCGGGAGGGCGTGGTATAGAGTGTTAAACGATGATTTTTGTGCATTGCCATCCCCTTAGCCATGAGCAGTATTGAACGTGGGTTTTTAGCCCATGCATATTCACCCAGGTACACATTCCCGGCATGAGCAGCGGCGTGACTGTTTTCACCGTGAAAGGCGATAAGTGCGCCATTATCTAGCAGCATGTTACTCGGCGAGGATGGGTTCACGTTCACCCCAACGACCCGGCAAAACTCGGCAATATAGGCGCGAGTATTCAGGGCGCTTGGTCTGGTGCAGGTTACAAAATGCTGATTGCGGCCAGTGGTGATGGCATCCAGCAACGCTTCAAAAGCGAACAGCCAGTCGGCCCCAATCTGGCGCGATTTGGTGAGGCTGCGGTCTGTGCCGGTCAGCCCAACGCGATACCATGTTTTCTGATAATCAAAGGCCGCGTTTTCGAAATGTTCGCGCAGGCCGTCAACTTGACCCGCAGTAAAAGTCATTGATTTCATCCGTAAAACTCCAAGAAATTAGGGCTGTGACCGCCATATGTCGCGGTAAGGGGTTCATTTAACAGGGCGTGCATAATCGCCCACGCCACATCGGCGTGGCTGGCTTCTTCGCTGCGGCTGGCAACATAAGTCGAACTCTTGCCGCTGGCGGTCATGGTTTTGCGAATGGCCATAAATGACTGGGTGATATCGGTGTGGCCGGTGTCATACTCCAGACGGCCGTTATTGATGGTGTGTTTGGCTTTCAGCACCATGGCGGTTTTGATTTCAGGGGTGTATTTGATTTCCCTTGCGGCCGGGAAGAACTGGCGCACCAACTGAAAAACACCTTGGCCGACGGTAGTCGCATCAATACCGATGTATTCCACGCAATATTTATGCGTCAGCTCTTCGATATGCTTGGCCTGCGCCTCAAAATCCATCCCTTTCCACTGGTGGCGTTCCAGTACGCGGAACTTGCCGCCCGGCACCATTGGCGGCGCAATTACTGCACACCCGGCACTGTCGCCGCCGTTGGCCTCTGACGGGTCGTAACCAATCCACACCGGGCGATGCCCAAACGGCCGCAACGAATAGGGGTTGTAGTCCTCCCACTCTTCCAGACTGTCAACCATGCAAGCCTGCAACTCGGCAAACGGGAACACCGATGCCTGGTCATCGACAAATTCGCACATCAACAGGTTTTGATATTCTGACGGGCCGTATTCCAGTGAGAGCTGGTTAAGGTCAAACAGGTTACAACCGCCCGCCAGTGCATCTTCAACCGTGACAATCTGCCGCCACTGACCATCATCACACAGCGCACCACGGGCTAAATGGCTATGGCTGAGATCCAGTTGGATATGGTCGGATTTATTGCGGCGGCCCTTATTGAACAGCTCACCAGACCAGAACGGATAGGCGCTGTGCGCCAGACTCGACGGCGTGGAGAAATAGGTGGTACGCCATTTTTTATGTAATGACATGCCGCTGGCGACTTTGCGCAGTTCCTGAAACTTGGGTATCCAGAAATATTCGTCAAGATAGAGATTGCCGGTGTAGCTCTGCGCGGTGCGCACGTTAGTGCCGAGGAAGAACAGGCGCGCCCCATTCGGTAACACCATCGGGTCGCCTTTCAGGTCAACGTCAACCATGCGGGCAAAGTCGATAATGTAGCTTTTGAACACATGCGCCTGTGCCTTACTGGCGGACAGGAATATCTGGTTACGTCCCGTGGTGATGGCATCCAGCAGCGCTTCGCGGGCAAAGAAGAAGGTGGCACCAATCTGGCGCGATTTCAGGATATTACGGATGCGGTGAGTGAGTCCGGCCTCAAACCAGTTGCGCTGATAATCAAAGATATTTTCGTGAAAAATGGACTCCAGTTTTTCTATCGCGGATTCACCGAACAGGTTTTTATCCGGGGTCTTGCGCTCCCCTTTGTTGCGGTTCGCTACGTTCGGATTTAAATCAGCTTCGCTGCCGGTCTGGCTGTAGCGGTTCACCCGCGCCAGCCGTTCAATCTGGCGGCCTAACAGGTCAATCTCTTTAAAGTCCCGCCCCTCTTTGGCGTCTTTCATGATGAGCTGAATCAACCGCGCTTCCATGCTGGTTTCCACGCGGGAAATGGGCGCAATGGCGTCCCACCCGTCGCGCTTCTTCCAGCTCTGCACAGTCGGCGATTTAAGGGCTAGCTGGTCTGCGATTTGGCGCACAGAGAAGCCCTGCCAGTAAAGCAAAGCCGCCTGTCGCCGTGGGTCGCTGATGATGGTGCTCGGTGTCGTATTCATGCCATTAGGCTACGCGACCAGCCCGACCCTCTGCGCGTCCTCGCTGTTGTGCCAGCCCCGTCACAACTGGCTTTCGTTGTTGCAATCGCCATCCATCAGGAAACTAAGCCCCGAACCGAATAACCATAATCACACTGAATGGAGCCGCTTATGGCTAAGAAAGTTTCTAAGTATTTTCGTATCGGCGTTGAGGGTGATACCTGCGACGGGCGAGTGATTGACGCTGACGATATTAACCAGATGGCCGAATCCTTTGACCCGCGCGTCTACGGTTGCCGCATCAATCTGGAGCATTTAAAAAGTTATTTCCCTGACAGCCCTTTCCGCCGCTATGGCGATGTTTCAGCCCTCAAAGCGGAAACCATTGAAGACGATTCCATCCTGAATGGTAAGCGCGCGTTGTTCGCCCAAATCAGCCCAACCGATGATTTGGTACAGATGAACAAAGCCCTACAGAAAATCTATACCTCCATGGAAATTCGCCCGAACTTTGCCAATACCGGTAAAGCCTATCTGGTCGGGCTGGCGGTGACCGATGATCCGGCCAGCCTCGGCACTGAAATGCTGGAATTCAGCGCCAAAGCCAAACACAACCCACTGGCCGCCCGTAAATCTCACCCGGATAACTTTTTCTCTGCGGCAGTTGAAGTGCAACTGGAGTTTGAAGACGTGGCCGAACCGGGCGTCACCTTACTCAACATGGTGAAGTCAGTATTTAGTCGCAAACAGGCCACCGACGACGCCCGTTTTAATGATGTGCATGAGGCGGTGAATGTCGTGGCAGTGCATGTGCAGGAGCAGGGAGAAACCATTGAGGCCCGCTTTACAACCATTGAGAAGCAATTTGCAGACCAAGTGGTGGAGTTGAAACAGAGCATCGAAAAGGGAAAACAAGGGGTTACGTCCCTCGAAACCAAACTTTCTATCACTGAAAACTTTAGTCAGACCAAGCGCCCCGAATCCACCGGCGGCAACAATCAAAACGATGTATTGACCGACTGCTAACTGGGGTCACTGGCCGCCGGCTGTGCGGCCCACTGGTTATTTCATTAACACCTTATTTAACTGAATCAGGATTATTATGCGCCCAGCAACCCGTTTTAAATTTAATGCCTATCTGACCCGTCAAGCCGAGCTGAACGGAGTAGAAACCGGCGACCTGAATAAAAAATTCAGCGTTGAACCCTCCGTTACGCAAACCATCATGACCCGCGTGCAAGAGTCCTCAGAATTTCTGAGCCGCATCAATATTGTACCAGTCGCCGAGCTGACCGCCGAAAAGGTCGGTCTTGGTGTCAATGGTTCGGTTGCCAGCACCACCGATACTGACGGCGGCGATGAGCGCGAAACCGCCGAGTTTGCCTCGCTGGACAGCGAGAAGTATTTCTGTGAACAGGTGAACTACGATTTCCATATTCGCTATAACACCCTTGACCTGTGGGCGCGTTATCAGGATTTCCAGACCCGTTTACGCGACGCCATTATCAAGCGGCAGGCTCTTGACCGCATCATGGCGGGCTTCAATGGCACCCACCGCGCCAAGACATCCAACCGCGCACTAAATCCGCTGTTGCAGGATATCGCGCCGGGCTGGTTGCAAAAATACCGCACCAATGCGCCAATCCGTGTGATGAGTAAAGTCGTTGGCGAAGATGGCACGGTAGTATCGGAAAAAATCCGTGTCGGCCATGGTGGCGATTATGCCAACTTGGATGCGCTGGTGATGGATGCCACCAATACCATGATTGCTGAATGGCATCAGGAAGACCCTGAACTGGTGGTTATCACTGGCCGTCAGTTGATGCAGGATAAATATTTTCCTATCGTCAACAAAGAGCAGGAAAACAGCGAAACCCTCGCCGCTGACCTGATTATCAGCCAGAAGCGTATCGGCAATTTACCGGCTGTCCGTGTGCCGTTCTTCCCGGCTAACGCGTTCTTTATCACCCGCCTCGATAACCTGTCCATTTACTGGCTGGAAGACTCGCACCGCCGTCATATCGATGAGAACGCCAAGCGTGACCGTATCGAAAACTACGAATCCATTAAACAGGATTATGTGGTGGAGGATTACACCTGCGGCTGTCTGGTGGAGAACATCGAGATTTTATCGCCGCCGAAAAAAGAAGACACCGAAGCAGCGGACAAATCCGACTTTGATCGTCTTGCTGATGCACTGGTTGATGCGGTGAAAGCTGTTTCTGCCCCTGCTGTTACTGACGAGGGTAAATAAATTATGTCCAGTCCTGCGCGCCGCCACTTTATCCAACAGTCGGCTATTGCCGCCTCACAGCTACGGGATAACCCGTTACGTCATGCCACCGGCTACGAGCTGATGTTGCTCAAGCTCAATGAAGATAAACGCAAGCTGAAACAGGTGCGTTCACAAGAGCGTAAAGCCGAGCTGAAGCGGCAGTTATTGCCGGACTACCTGCCGTGGGTATCGGGTGTATTGAGTGAGGGGAAAGGCGCGCAGGACGCCATTGTAATGACGGTGATGATTTGGCGGCTGGATGCCGGGGATATTCCCGGCGCACTGGATATCGCCCGTTATGCCCTGCGTTATCAGTTAGTGCCAACTGACCGTTTTACCCGCTCGACCGCTTACCTGATTGCCGAGGAAGTAGCGGACGCTGCGGCGCGCGCCTATGCCACCGGTAAGCCGATTGATATTGAGCCTCTGCTGCAAACCATTGAGCTGATGGAAGAGGAAGACATGCCCGACCAGGTGCGTGCCAAACTGCACAAAATCACCGGTTATGTGCTGCGAGACATGGGCCGAGGCGAGCTAGCGCTTACCCATCTTCACCGTGCACTCCAACTGCATACCGGTTGTGGCGTCAAAAAAGACATTGAGCGACTGGCCGTGAAGTTAAAGAACGCCGCCAGCCGCTAACCCGAACGCTCCCCGAGCCGGGCGGCACGATGGCCGCAACAGGGTTTACCTTGTTAACGCCGTCGTCCACCGCCCACCCATTCTGATATTGAGGTTGCCATGACCACTGTTGTTATCCCCGCGCCACGGCCTGACAAAACGGCCGAACCGGTGATTGAAAATACCTTTTTCTGGCCGGCGGTTGACCCGATAAAACTGCGCGAGCTGTTGCGCCTTGAGGGAACCGTCACCGCCGAGCGCCTGCGTTTTACCATCAAAGGCGCAATCGCCGAGGTTAACGCCGAGCTGTACGAGTACCGCCGTGACCAGATGGCCGCTGGCTTTAAAACACTGGCCGAGGTGCAGGCCGAGCAACTGGACGGCGAGAGCATCCAGTTGGCCGAGTACCAGCGGGCAGTCTGTGCCATTACGGCCGCACTGTTGGCCGAGCGTTATCGCGGCTATGACGCCAGTGCGCGCGGTGATAAACGCGCGGAAGCCATTGAAAGTACGGTAGATGAATTGTGGCGTGATGCGCGGATTAGCATTCGCAACATTGCCGGGAAGTCTCACAGCATTATTGGCCTTATCTGATGCAGGTCAACGCGTTGCAAGGCGACACGCTCGACGCACTGTGCTGGCGGCACTATGGCCGCACACAGGATGTGCTGGAGCAAGTCTATGACGCGAATCCGGGTCTGTCGGAACTGGGGGCCATTCTGCCGCATGGTTATCCGGTGGAGTTGCCCGACATGGCCCCGGCGGCCCAACGTGAAACCGTTCAATTATGGGATTGAAAATGGAGAAATTTAGCTCTGCGGTAGCCTATGTATTGGCGCTGGTACTGGCGTTTATTGGCGCACTGAGTCCGCAAGATATCGCGTTTTATGTGGCGGCGGTGGCCGCTGCGGCGACCTGTTTTATCAACTGGTACTACCGGCGCAAGAGCTATTTCTTGCTGAAAGAGTTGGCTATCAGGCGGGAGGTGTTCGATGAACTCAATCGTTAAGCGCTGTTTGATCGGGGCGATTCTGGCGCTGGCCGCCACCTTGCCAAATTACCAGACGCTCAACACATCGCCCGCCGGGCTAAAACTGATCGCCGATTATGAGGGCTGCCAGCTCAACGCCTACCAGTGTAGCGCCAACGTCTGGACAAATGGCATCGGTCACACGGCTGGCGTTAAGCCGGGCAGTGTTATCAGTGAGCGTCAGGTGGCGGTCAATCTGGTCGCTGACGTGCAGCGGGTCGAACGGGCTATGGCGGTGTGTATGCCGGTTGCCATGCCGCAACCGGTGTATGACGCCGTGGTGTCGTTTGCCTTTAACGTCGGTACGGGGGCGGCCTGTCGCTCGACGCTGGCCTTTTTTGTCAACAAGGGCGACTGGCGCAGCGCCTGCAATCAGTTGCCACGCTGGGTGTACGTCAACGGCGTGAAAACCAAAGGGTTAGAGCGTCGCCGCACCACCGAACAAACACACTGCCTGAGCGGGGTCTGATATGCGCACATTACTTCTGTTATGGGTTTTGATGATGGGGGTGCTGGCGTGGCACGCCCATAACCTTAAAAAAGATTTAGACAGCGCCAAACTGGTGATTGGCACTTTATCCGCCGGAATTGAGAGCCGGGACAACGCGATCACCCGCCTGCAAGATGAGGCCCGGCAACAGGCAGACAATGAGCGGGCATTACGGCAATCACTGAGCCACGCCAGCACCTTGTCATTATCTCGTGAACAGAGAATTCAAAGGTTACTCAATGAAAATAAAGTCTTGCGTGATTGGTTCGCTACTGCTTTGCCTGCTGGCGTTATCCGGCTGCACCAGCGCCCCGCGTTCGCCAACCCCAACGATTATTTACGTTGGCTGTCCGACGGTGAGCAGTTGCCCGCTGCCGGGCAGCACACCGGCGGTTAACGGTGATTTAAGTGCCGATATCCGCCAGTTAGAAGCCGCACTGGTGGCCTGCGGGCTGCAAGTGGAAGCCGTTAAACAGTGTCAGGAACAACACCATGTTAAAACCAAAACTGTTACGCCAAGCCTTAACCGACAGTCTGCAACTGTTCCAGACTAACCCGGAGCGGCTGAAAATGTTTGTTGATGGCGGGCGAATTGTCTCAACACTGGCCCCGTCGCTCTCTTTTGAAAATCAATATACGCTGACGCTGTTTATTGAGGATTTCCCCGATGATGTCGATTATCTCTTTGTGCCAATACTGGCATGGCTGCGGGAACATCAACCGGACATTATGGCGACCGAGGAAAAGCGCCGCACCGGCTTTATTCATAAGGTTGATGTGATGAGCGATGTGCTGAGTGATATCCGTATCGACCTGCAACTGACTGAGCGGGTGATTGTGAAAGAGCTGGACGGTGCACTGCATGTTAACCATGCGCTGGAGCCGACTTGGCCGGGCGCGCCAACACGGCCAACAGCCATCTACTTTAATGGCGAAGTGATCCAATGAATGAGCTGAAACCCTTTGACGATGCATTGGCCGGGCTGATTGCCAACCTGTCACCCAAGGCGCGCAAGGCACTGGCGGTGACGGTTGCCAAACGCCTGCGGGCCAGTCAGCAACAGCGGATTAAACGCCAGCAAGCGCCAGACGGCACCCCGTATGCTGCGCGTAAATCTCAACCATTGCGTAAACCCAAGGGCCGGATTAAGCGTGAAATGTTCGCCAAGTTGCGCACCGCGCGCTATATGAAAGCCAACAGTAGCCCTGATGAGGCGGTGGTCGAGTTCGCCGGGCGCGTGGAACGGATGGCGGCAGTGCACCATTTTGGCCTGCGTGACCGTCCAAACGTATACAGCAAAGATGTGCAGTATGATGAACGGCCGTTGCTGGGGTTTAGTCAAATTGAAATACTAGAGATTGAAAAAATCATTATTCAAAGCATGAGTATTAGCTAGACTGGCTGACTGCTTTACCTTTCTTCATGTACATGACGTTTTATTTAACTAGGTGAGTTTTTGGCTTTCCGAGAGAAAAATCACTGGATTGTCACAAGGTAAGAAAAAACAGCTCGGGGCTACCCGCCGATGGTAGTGCAATATCAGATTTACTAAGAAAGCTCTGAATAAAGTTTATTTGCATAGGGGGTTAATCCTAAAAAATAAAGTTTTATAGGTAAAGATCTCGAACGCTATAGTATATGGATTTACAATATGCTTAAATGATTTAGGCTTGTACAAAAAAGGACTTACACTATGGCTTATAATGAATTCTGCAAAGTTGATGATTTGGGTTTTCCGAAATTCACCGGATTTGATTTTTTTAGATATAAATTATTACCCAAAAACATGGATCTTGTAACGGGTGAGTACTATTTATGGGCCTATAAAGCATCTTATTTAATATATCATAAAAATTTCATAATCAATGTTGCAAGAGAAGAAAGAATTCCTGTTTTACTATTGGCTGGAGTAGCCGTGTCGGAAGTTGGTGGAATGCCAGACAGACTTAAATCTGCCGGAGTTTTGCAATTTCGGCAATTAATAATCGATACGATGAAGGGCGATAATACATCGTCAAATTCCACGTCTGTCGGGTTGATTGCTATGCAAATCAAAGTAGTAGCTGAAACAATTGGATTGGACCCGTCAAAATTAACTATGTTACAACAACACAAGCTAGCCGATTGTCTTCTTTCCGATTCCTTTAATATAAGAGTTGTTGCTAAGCATCTTAACTCACTGATCTTATTTGATAACCCCCAAATTATAGATACAAGCAACTTAACCGATGAGCAAATAATCTTGGCGGGTTCTAGATACAATCGAGGCATAGAAAGGGAAAAAGATGATTTCGTAAATTCCATCTCCTCTCCTGTTGGAAATATTAACCGAGAATACAGTTCATACGGACGGAGAATTATTGAAAAAAAATCATCAATATATGAAATATTAGGTATTAAATAATGAAAAAAACAATCACATATGGATATTTCTTGTTTTGTTCTTTTGCAATATATCTTCTTTCTTCTTTTAAGGAGGAGGCGTTTATTGATGGAGTGGAAATAAAGAACGCATGCATTGCCCATAGAGCACTCGTTGTTGATGATATCAGAGATTTCACCGTCACCTTGGCTGTAATTATTCTTATTCCGTGCTTGATTTATTTGAAGAAATACAAATTTAAAAATAAAATTTTAAATATATCAAGCATATTACTCGTCATGTATTTCCTTTGGCGTTTTTTTATACGGTTAAATATTTGTTAGTGAAGAATCCCCACCGATGGAATTAGGTACTTATCTTTAAATCTACACTTTGTTGTGCCAACGACTAACCAACGCCAATAGATAGAAGCCTGCTTCAAACAGATGCATCCTTTCCCTCATGAACACTCAAACCCAAATTACTGAAATTCTGCGCCTGCTGCGCAACCTGATCCGTATTGGTACGGTGGCCGAGGTCGATCTCGACCAAGCCCTGTGCCGCGTGGCGACGGGAGATAATACCACCGGCTGGTTAAACTGGCTGACGCTGCGCGCCGGTCAGTCGCGATCATGGTGGGCACCGTCTGAGGGGGAGCAAGTATTGATATTGTCCCTCGGCGGCGAACTGGATACCGCCTTTGTGCTGCCGGGCATTTTCTCTGATGACTTCCCGCCGCCGTCGGCCTCGGCGGATGGCCTGTATATCGCCTTTCCTGACGGTGCCACGTTGCACTATGAACCTGATAGCGGCGAGTTGTGGGCTGATGGCATCAAAACGGCGGTTATCAATGCCAGTGAATCGGTGAATGCTACCGCCCCCAATATCACTTGTACCGCCTCGGTGAAAATCCTTTTAGACACGCCCGAAGTGGAATGCACTAACAACCTGACCACCGCCACGCTGAACGTGAAGAAAGGCGGCAAGATGAGCGGAAATATTGACCATTCCGGCGGCAAGTTCTCATCCAATGGTGTGGTGGTTGATGACCATGACCACGGCGGCATCTTGCGCGGCGGGGATTATACGGAGGGGATTAAATGACCACTGCCACCTATCTCGGCATGAGCCGCATCGCCGGGCAAACCATTACCGACGCTGACCATATCAGCCAGTCTATCGCTGACATTCTGATTACGCCGGTGGGTTCGCGGGTGATGCGCCGCGCTTATGGTTCGCTGCTATCGGAGCTGATTGACCAGCCGCAAAATCCGGCTCTCCGCTTGCAAATTATGGCCGCCAGTTACAGCGCCATTTTGCGCTGGGAGCCGAGGGTCAAGCTGACCAGTATCACCTTTGATACCACTTTTGACGGAAGAATGGTGGTTGATATCACCGGCACCCGCACCGACAGCGCGGCCCCCCTCTCTTTAACCATTCCTGTGAGCTGACCCTATGGCAACCATTGACCTGAGCCTGTTACCGCCGCCGTTTGTGGTGGAAGAACTGGACTATGAAACCCTGCTAGCCGAGCGCAAAGCGACGCTAATTTCTCTTTACCCGGAAGAACAGCGCGCCGCAGTGGCCCGCACTTTGTCGTTAGAGTCCGAGCCGCTGGTCAAGCTGTTGCAGGAAAACGCCTACCGCGAGGTGATATTGCGCCAGCGCGTCAATGATGCGGCCCGCGCGGTGATGGTGGCCTATGCCGTCGGCAGCGATTTAGACCAACTCGGCGCAAATAACAACGTTGAGCGGCTGGTGATCACCCCGGCAGACCCCGCCGCCATTCCACCCATTGAAGCTGTGATGGAATCTGACAGTGATTTCCGGGTGCGTATCCCGCAAGCCTTTGAGGGCTTGAGTGTCGCCGGGCCAACGGGTGCGTATGAATATCACGCCAAAAGCGCTGACGGCCGGGTCGCTGATGCCTCGGCAATCAGTCCGACCCCCGCCTGTGTCACTGTCACGGTGTTATCGCGTGAGGGCAGCGGCGAAGCCTCAGCCGAACTGCTGGCCGTGGTTGAGGCCGCGCTGAATGATGAGAATACCCGGCCGGTGGCTGACCGGGTCACGGTGCAATCGGCCCGCATTGAAGACTATGAAATTGACGCGGTGCTCTACCTGCATCCGGGGCCGGAAGCGGAGCCGGTGCGCATTGCGGCTGAGAAGAAACTGACTGCCTTTGTCACCGCACAGCGCCGCCTTGGTCGCGATATTCGCCTGTCGGCTCTGTATGCCGCGCTGCATGTTGAGGGCGTCCAGCGGGCGGTAATTAATGCCCCATTGGCCGACGTGGTGCTGGATAAAACCCAAGCCGCGTATTGCACCGGCAGCACTATCACTGTCGGGGGTACGGATGACTGACCGTTTACTCCCTGTCGGTTCGTCGGTGCTGGAAGTGGCCGCCGCGCGCGCCTGTGCCGAACTGGAGAATACCCCAGTACCCATTCGCCAGCTCTGGAACGCCGACACTTGCCCGTTACCCCTGCTGCCTTATCTGGCGTGGGCGTGGTCGGTTGACCGCTGGGATGAGAACTGGCCGGAAGCCACCAAGCGTGCAGTGGTGAAGTCCTCGCAGTACGTGCACAAACACAAAGGCACCATTGGTGCAATTCGTCGGGTGGTTGAGCCGCTCGGCTATCTCATCAAGGTGATTGAGTGGTGGAAGACCAACGAGACACCCGGCACCTTTCGCCTCGATGTAGGTGTATTGGAAACCGGCATTACCGAGGAAATGTATCAAGAGCTTGAGCGGCTGATAGACGACGCCAAGCCATGCAGCCGCCACTTAGTCGGCCTGTCTATCAATCTCGACAGTAGCGGCCCGCTGTATGTCGCCGCCGGTAGTTACAGCGGTGATGAGCTGACCGTATACCCGTATTTACCTGAAACCATAACCGTGACCGGCGAGGATTACGCCAGTGCCGCAATTCATATTATTGATGACCTGAGAGTGAACCCATGACAGCGAGATTCTTTGCTTTACTGACCAACATTGGCGCGGCCAAGCTGGCGAACGCCACCGCGCTCGGCACCCGCTTAGAGATTACCCACATGGTGGTCGGGGATGGCGGCGGAACCCTGCCAACCCCCAACCCGGCACAAACCAAACTGGTGAATGAGCAGCGCCGCGCCGCCCTGAATATGCTGACCATTGACCCGATTAACACCAGTCAGATTATTGCTGAACAGGTTATCCCTGAGACAGAGGGCGGGTGGTGGATCCGGGAGATTGGCTTGCTGGATAAAGACGGTGATTTGGTTGCCATTGCCAACTGTGCCGAAACCTATAAACCACAATTGCAGGAGGGCAGCGGGCGAACCCAAACCATTCGGGTGATTTTAATTGTTAGCAGCACTGCCGCTGTCACGCTAAAAATTGACCCGTCAGTGGTGCTGGCTACGCGCCAATACGTTGATAAAAAAACTGATGATAAAGCGATTGAGATTAAGCAGTACGCTGACAGCCTGCTCACCGAGCATGAGAAATCACGTAACCATCCGGATGCTACGCTGAACTCGAAAGGTTTTGCTCAGTACAGCAATGCCATTGACAGCGACAGCGAAAAGCAGGCCGCCACCTCAAAGGCAGTAAACATGGTTGCCAAAGCCGGTGTAATGGCAATGAGCGACCACGTACAAACCGATAACCCCCATGACCAATATTTACAGATTGCCAACCTGTTATCTGAGATTAAAGCACAGGGGCCAGCCGCACTGGCTGAGACTCTCGCAAATCTTGATTTGGGTGATGCGGCTAAAAAGGGTATTGCTTCAAATGCAGAAATGCAGGTGGGTACGGCGGATAAGCTGGTTTCGTTGCCGGGGTTAATGACACTATTTGGCGAGTTGGAATTAGGTGTTAACGATTGGGTGCGTATTCCAGACCGCCCCGGCGGCACTATTTTTCAAATATTTGAAAAACAAGCCCCCTATGGTGTTGGAACGTGGGCTTATGATGTCACCTTTCCTGTAGTTTTTCCAAATACGTGTTTACATGTTTTTACTGGTATCAGTGCTACCGGTGTCCCATTGACAGCAGGTACTACGTGCAATATTAAAAGTAATGCGCTGGCTACGGTGTATCTACAAAGCTCAAGCGGCGGGCAACAAATCCACGGGCATTATCTGGCGATAGGGAATTAAAATGAAAAAGATTTATTACTCTGAGAAAGTGGGTGGTTTTATTCCTTTTGAGTGGAAAGCTGACGGCACCTATTCGACTAAAAACTGGCCCGCCGATGCAGTTTTGTTGTCTGCCAGTGAAATGTCGGAATATTGGAAACAGCACCCTCCTTACAATAAAACACTCGGAGCTATTGATGGGCGTCCGGTTTGGGTCGACATTCCCCCGCCGCCACTCACGACTGATGAACTGGCGGCAACGGCGCGGCAGTATCGTGATGATTTTATTGTGGCAACCGACCCTATGATGGTAAGTGATTATTGTATTAATGATATGCCACTGACAGAGGCGCAACGCACAGAACTTACGGCAACCCGCGCCCGCTATCGTGCATGGCCGACACTGGAAGACTGGCCGTTGATTGAGTTGCCGGAAGTACCACAATGGTTGTTAGTGGAAGCGGTCAATCAAGGCTATCGCGTCCCCGCTTAGCCTTAACTAAATCAATATTAAACAGTTTGTTAACTCCATTAGGGATAATGATATACTCATCTCTATCCCTTAATGGAAGCCCTAACCAGATAAACCTTACGGTTTCCGATTAAAGCCTAGAGAGATTTATGACTGACACCAGTAGCGGACAAATCAGCAAAATTTATGAGCTGGAAAGCCTAAGAGGAATAGCCTCACTTTTTATTGTTATCTACCATATTCCCTCATGGAACCCGTTCTTTCATGATTATAATTTTATGAAGAATGGTTATTTAATGGTTGAGCTGTTTTTCGTCTTGTCCGGATACGTTATATATAGTGCATACTCAGATAGATTAAATAGTCCTAAACAACTATTACGTTTCCAGTTTTTAAGATTCGCAAGACTATACCCTGTGCATCTATTATTTTTAGCTGCATTTGTTTTTATTGAACTAGCTAAATACTATGCGCAATACAAGTTAGGAATATCGAGTCCCAACTCACAACCCTTTAGAGAAAATAGTATAACAGCACTGATACAAAATATATTTTTAGTTCAGGCAATCGGGCCAACAGGAAACGCTGTAAGCTTTAACGGGCCGTCATGGTCAATAAGTGTTGAATTTTATACATACTTAGTATTCGGATTGATAGTTTTGTTTGCTGGTCGATTTAAAAATATAATATTCCTATCGTTAGTTATGTTATCACTTGTTCTGATTGTGGCAGATTCTACATTTAGATTTTATAATCTAATTGGCTGTTTCACTGGATTCTTCACAGGGTGCTTAACTGCTTACTTAAAAAACAAGTTTAACCGAATGATATCCCCCGTGTATTTGGCGTTATCGGCCTTAGCTGTTTTTCTGTTCTTAACATATAAAACAGAAGTCGAATTTGACCCGTTTTTCTATCTTTTAGCCTCCGCACTCATATTTACATTGGTTTCATCTAAATCGAATATTATAAATAATTTTTTAAAATCAAAGATACTTGTTTGGCTTGGCACAATATCATACAGCATGTATATGAGCCATTTCGCGATCATATGGGTTGTGAGCCAGTTGGTAAGATTTGGCTTGAAACGTCCTGAAGTGGTTTCCAATGGTTTGAGTGCACCACAATTAACTATCGCTGAAACTGGGGTGGCATATTTAATCATCATTGCGAGTGTGCTTTTCATTAGTACCTTAGTATATAAATATCTTGAGAATCCACTAAGACTAAAATCTCGCAAGGTGAAATTTTAATATTCACAAACCAGCTTGGTAAATTATCGTTTTAACTTCTAACGTATTATTTAGCCCCGATTGCGGGGCTTTTCGTTGTGCCATTCCCCACACATCCCCTATCAGATGCCCCCCGCGCGGTAACCCGTCACCATACTCTCACCCTTAACCAACGGAGAGTTACCCCATGGGTGATTACCATCACGGCGTCCGCGTTCTCGAAATCAACGAGGGAACACGCGTCATTTCCACTATTTCCACCGCCATTGTCGGCATGGTCTGCACCGCCGAGGATGCCGACGCGGCAGCCTTTCCCCTTGATACCCCGGTGCTGATTACTGACGTGCTGGCCGCCGCCGGTAAAGCCGGTAAAAAAGGCACACTGGCTGCATCACTGCTGGCGATTGCGGAACAGTCCCGCCCGGTCACGATAGTGGTGCGCGTGGCAACCGGTAAAGATGAAGCTGAAACCACGTCTAATATCATCGGTGGCGCAGACGAGAACGGCCGCTACACCGGTATGAAAGCGTTGTTAGATGCGCAGTCTGTCACCGGTGTGCGCCCGCGTATTTTGGGTGTGCCGGGGCTGGATAATCTGGCGGTATCGACGGCACTGGCGGGCATCTGTCAGAAGTTGCGCGCCTTTGGTTATATCAGCGCTTACGGTTGCAAAACCCTTTCCGAGGCTATCTTGTACCGTGACAATTTCAGCCAGCGTGAGCTGATGTTGATTTGGCCGGATTTTCTGAGCTGGAACACCACCGCCAACAGTACCGATATTGCTTATGCCACTGCTCGCGCGCTGGGCTTGCGCGCCAAGATTGATACTGATACCGGCTGGCATAAAACCTTGTCTAACGTCGGCGTGAATGGCGTCACCGGTATCTCTGCCAGCGTCTACTGGGATTTGCAAACTGTTGGCACAGACGCCGACCTGCTAAACCAAGCCTGCGTCACCACGCTCATCCGTAAAGACGGCTTCAAGTTTTGGGGTTCGCGAACCTGCTCCGATGACCCACTGTTTGCCTTTGAGAACTACACCCGCACTGCACAAATTCTGGCGGACACCATGGCCGAGGCGCAGTTGTGGGCGATTGACCGCCCGATGCACCCGACGCTGGTTAAAGACATGATTGGCAGCATCAATGCCAAATTCCGCGAAATGAAATCTGCCGGGCTGATTATTGACGGCGCTTGCTGGTATGACGACAGCGCCAACGATAAAGACACCCTGAAAGCGGGCAAGCTGTTTATCGATTACGACTATACGCCAGTGCCTCCACTGGAAGACCTCACCCTGCGCCAGCGTATCACCGATAAATATTTGGTGAACTTTGCCGCCGCCGTCAACAGCTAAGGAAAACTGACTTATGGCACTGCCACGTAAGCTGAAATTGATGAACCTGTTTAACGATGGCCGGGATTACATGGGGATCGTCTCCGCCATCACTCTGCCGAAACTCACTCGTAAGCTGGAGAACTACCGGGGCGGCGGGATGAATGGCGTTGCGCCGATTGATTTGGGGCTGGACGATGATGCTCTTTCCATGGAGTGGTCGATGGGTGGCCTCGACGAGCTGGTGTTGCAGCAATGGGGGACGCCTAAAGTTGACGGGGTTCCGCTGCGCTTTGCGGGCGCTTATCAGCGTGACGATACCGGTGAAGTGACAGCGGTAGAAGTCGAAATCCGTGGCCGTCATAAAGAGATTGATGGCGGCGAATCCAAGCAAGGGGAAGACACTGAAACCAAGGTGTCCACCCAGTGCACCTACTACAAGCTGACCATTGACGGCAAGGTGGTAATGGAAATTGACGTGGTTAACCTGATTGAAATTGTTAATGGCGTAGACCTGCTGGAAGCGCAACGCAAGGCCATTGGCCGCTAACCCCTGACGGCCAGTGCTGACCCGCTGGCCTCTAACTAAATTGGAAAAAACCATGAAAAAACTCACTGTTAAAACTGAAACCATCGCCGAGGTTAACGAGAATGTGGTGGTACTGGAAACCCCGCTCAAACGTGGCGATACCCTGATTACTGAAATTGAAGTTTACCGCCCCAATGCCGGGGCGCTGCGTGGGGTGCGACTCTCTGATGTGGCTCATTCTGATGTGGATGCGCTGATTGTGGTGTTACCCCGTATCACGACACCGACACTGACCGCCGCCGAATGTGGCCGTTTAGAGTTGCCGGATTTAGTGGCACTGGCGGGTAAGGTGATTGGTTTTTTGTCGCCGAAACAGGGGGCGTAACGCTCGACCCGAAACTGGAAGTGGATGACCTGATGGCGGATATTGCCGCCATTTTTCACTGGCCGCCGTCAGAGCTTTGGGCCTTGAGCCTCACCGAACTGGTGCGCTGGCGTCATAAAGCCCTGCTACGAAGTGGAGCCGTAAACCATGAGTAAGAGCTTACAGCTACAGGTATTGCTCAAAGCCGTAGACCAAGCCACCCGCCCCTTTAAAGCCATTCAAACCGCCAGTAAATCCCTCACTGGCGACATTCGTAACACGCAAAGCAGCATCAAATCGCTTGATGCGCAGGCGGCGAAGATTGACGGTTTCCGTAAGGCCAGCGCCCAACTGGCGGTTACCGGGCAGGCATTGAAAAAAGCCAAAGAAGATGCGGCGGCACTGGCTATCGCCTTTAAAAATACTGAGAAACCTACCGCCCAACAAGCCCGGCTGATGGAGGGGGCTAAACGCGCGGCGGCTGAACTGCAAACCAAATATAACGGGCTGCGCCAGTCCGTGCAGCGCCAGCGCGACGCCCTCAATGCTGATGGGATAGCGACCAAAAATCTGAGCAGTGAACAGCGCCGGTTACGCAGCAGTGCCGCCGAGGCGACGGTTGCCCTGAGCCGCCAGCGCCAAGAGCTGCAACGCCTGAGCCTGAAACAGGAACAACTCAACCGTATCAGTAATCGCTATCAGAAAGGTAAAGCTGCCACCAGTGCAGTGCGCAATACCAGCGCGGCCAGTCTTGGCGTCGCAACCGCCGGGCTTTATGGTGCGGCAAAACTGATTGCGCCGGGTATGCAGTTTGACAGCCAGATGTCCGGCACTCAGGCGATTTTGGGTCTGGATAAACACGACACCAAGCTGGCCGCTATTCGTCAACAGGCGCGGGATATCGGCGGTTCAACCGCCTTTTCACCAACAGATGTGGCACGAACCCAAGACACGCTGGCCCGTTCCGGCTATGACGCTGACGCCATTCTGGCCGCCACTGAGCCGACGGTTAACCTGTCGCTGGCGTCCGGCGTGGATATTGCCGAGGCGGCGGATATTGTCACCAACATGCAGTCGGCGTTTAACCTGCCGTTAGACCAGATTAAGCGCGTGTCAGACGTGATGGCGAAAGGCTTTACCAGCTCAAACACCAACCTGCTAGAGCTGGGCGAGGCAATGAAATATGTCGCCCCGATTGCTGAGGCCGCCGGGGCCAGCATCGAAGACACTACCGCGTTACTCGGGGTGCTGGCTGATAACGGTATCAAGGGCAGTATGGCGGGCACCAGTACCAGTGCCGTATTCAGCAGGTTACAGGCCCCGGTCGGTAAAGCGCCGGAAGCCTTGCGCGAACTGGGAATAACCACCCGCGACGGCAAAGGCAATATGTTGCCGGTGGAGAAAATCCTCAAAGATATTGACCGCTCGTTTAAAAAGAACAAGTTAGGCACCGCACAGCAAGCCGAATATTTGAAAGTGATCTTCGGTGAAGAGGCGATGAAAGGCGCGGTGAAACTGGTGGCCGCCGCCGGTAACGGCAAGCTGGCAGAGAAACAAAGTAAGCTGAAAAATGCCGATGGCACCGCGCAATCTATCGCCACAGTGAGAATGGATAACCTCGACGGCGACCTGAAAAACCTGAGTTCGGCATGGGAAGATCTCGAAATTGAGGTGTTTGAGAAGCAAGACTCCGCGCTGCGCAAACTGACCGTCACCACAACCGACTGGTTGATTAATGTGGCGGCATGGGCCAAGAAAAACCCGGAGCTGGTCGCCACTATTACCAAAGTCACCGGCGCGGCGCTGGCACTGGTTGCCGGGCTGGGTGCGCTGGGGCTGATTGCATGGCCGGTGATGGCGGGGTTTAACCTGCTGTTGGCAGGAGCAGGTCTGTTGAGTACCGGTTTTTCCCTGATGGCTGGAACCATTGCCGCCGCGCTCACGGCGCTAACGTGGCCGATAGTGGCCGTGGTCGCGGCCATTGTGGCCGGTGGTCTGCTTATCCGTAAATATTGGGAGCCTATCAGCGCCTTTATTGCTGGCGTGGCCGAGGGCTTTACCGCAGCCATGGGGCCAATCAGCGCCGCCTTTGAGCCGCTTAAACCGGTGTTTAACTGGTTTAGTGACAAGGTGAAACAGCTTTCGAACTGGTTCGCTGACCTGATTAAACCGGTCAAAGCCACGCAGGAAACTTTGGACAGAGCGACCAATGCGGGCAAGTTATTTGGTGAGGGTCTGGCGGCGGCGCTCAGTCTGCCCATGAATGCGCTGAACACCCTGCGCAGTGGCATTGACTGGGTGCTGGAAAAGCTCGGCATTATTGATAGCAAATCTGCCGGGCTGGCCGATAACGTCCCAAAAGATAACCCTTACGCGGGCGGATACTCACCCAGTGGCGGCGTGCTGTACGGCGGTTATCAGCCGGTGACTGCGAATGCCGGCACCACCATTGTGGATAGCAGTGTCACCACCAACGATATCAAGATAACGATTCCACCGGGCATGAGCCGACAGGATGCCGAGCGAATGATGACCGATGCCCTAGCCAAGAACGAACGCGATAAGCGCGCCCGCCAGCGCGGCCAGATGGAGAATGATTAATCATGATGTTATCACTGGGTTTATTTGTCTTTATGCGCCAGACCACCCCTTATCAAAGCATGGGGCGCAATATTGATTACCGTTGGCCGACGAATAGCCGGGTAGGCTTGCGGCCATCCGCGCAGTTTCTTGGCGTCGATAGTGAAAAAATTACCTTGTCCGGGGTGCTACTGCCAGAGCTGACTGGCGGCCGCCTGTCATTGCTGGCCCTTGAGGCGATGGCTGACCAAGGCAAGGCATGGCCGCTGGTTGAGGGGAGCGGCATGATTTACGGCATGTTTGTGATTGAAAGCCTGAGCCAGACCGGTGCGCTATTCTTTGAAGACGGTAGCGCCCGGCGCATTGAATTCACCCTCAATCTGTTGCGGGTTGATGAGTCGTTAACCGCCATGTTCGGCAACCTGCAACAACAGGCTGACGAGTTACTGGGTAAAGCGCAGTCGGCAATCGGAGGATTATTCTCATGATGACCGGCATGTCTCTACCGACCGGGGCGGATATGGCCCCGGACTTTATGCTGACCATTAACTCTAAAGATATCACTCAGAATATTCGTGATCGGCTGCTCTCCCTGAGACTGACCGATAACCGGGGCTTTGAAGCTGACCAGCTTGATATCGAACTGGATGACGCTGACGGCCAGCTCGCCATGCCGGAACGGGGCGCAGTGCTGTCGGTGTTTTTGGGCTGGAAAGGGTCGGCGCTGATTGGCAAGGGTGATTTTACCGTGGATGAGGTCGAACATCATGGCGCACCAGATACGCTGACTATTCGCGCCCGCAGTGCTGATTTTCGCGGTTCGCTCAATGCGCGGCGGGAGGTCTCTTATCATGAGACCACACTGGGTAAAGTGGTGGCGCAAGTGGCAGAGCGCAACAACCTGAAAGCGATGCTGGCTGACGGTCTGGCGGATATCGCTGTTTCTCATATTGACCAGACCCAAGAGACTGACGCCAAATTTATCACCCGATTAGCCTCGCTGAATGGCGCGGTAGCTGCCGTCAAAGCCGGGCGATTGTTATTTATCAAGCCGGGCAGCGGTATCACGGCCAGCGGGAAACCCATTCCGCAGATGACGATCACCCGGCAAGATGGCGACCAGCACAGCTTTAGTATTGCTGACCGGGGCGCGTATACCGGCGTGAGTGCCAGTTGGTTGCACACCAAAGACCCGAAACCGGCCAAGCCGAAAAAGGTTAAGTTGCAGCGAAAGCCCAAGTTTAAGCAGCTCCGCGCACTGGAACACCCCAAAGCCAAACCGACCCGCGCCAAAGCCGCCGCAGTGAAAAAGCCGGTGGAGGAAAAACAAGGGGATTATCTGGTGGGGTCAGAAGATAACGTTTTTGCTATCACCACGGTTTACGCCACGCAAAAAGCCGCCATGCGCGCCGCCCAGTCTATATGGGAGAAGTTACAGCGCGGTGTTGCTGAGTTCTCTATCACCTTAGCCATGGGGCGCGCTGATTTATTTCCTGAAACCCCTGTCGCGGTCAACGGCTTTAAATCGGTGATAGACCAACAGAGCTGGATAATCAGCAAGGTAGCGCACAACCTGAGCAACAGCGGCTACACCACCCAACTGTCTCTCGAAGTGTTGTTGTCGGATGTCACTTATGAGGCCGAGTGAGTAGTTACATTCAACTAATTGATATTTATTTCACAAATATGAATACTGGTGATAAGATCAGCATAATTACTGAATATGCAGTTTCGGAGGTAAATATGATGCATTGCCCACGCTGTAAATTTGCAGCACACGCGAGATCCAGTCGTTACCTTAGTGATGAAACTAAAGAACGCTATCACCAGTGCACGAATATTAATTGCGGCAAAACCTTTAAGACCCATGAAACAATCGTTGATACGATAATGGAGCCGGGAATAATTAATGCTGTACCGCCCCACCCTAAAGGGAATCAAGGCGTGTTGTGGATGTGATTGAAGAAGCCTGCAAATTGCAGGTTTTTTATTATTAATAATTTGGCGTAATTAATATCTTATTGGGGATAATTGGCGGTTTAGCGTGCTTGCTACTGGATGCAGCCTTGAGGGTGTGAAAAGTGCCGTAGACACAATGTAGTCATTTTGTAGTCACTCTACTGCCACTTTCAAATCTCAGACACAAAAAAACCGCCTCACGGCGGCTAACGGCATACTCATACTACTTTGTTTTACTTAGAATATTTTCCATGGTGCCCGGGGCGGGACTTGAACCCGCACAGCCATAAGCCGAGGGATTTTAAAATCCGCGTTAATTTGATTTAAATCAATAAGTTAGACTGAATCACCCTAACATGGGCATTGATAACCCACCAAAACAATCAATAAGTTACCGCATTCTCATGCCGCAAGTTAGGAACAATATCTTGGATAAAACATCCTAATTTAAACCGAACAATTAAGCCCAGTTTGAATTTTACTCTTACGGTGCTACCGGCTACTCAATATCAGGTACCTTTGATGTATAAATGCGTATCGATGCTACTATCCATGCCCCCCACCCCCGTATAAACCTCAATCAACTTAACATGACTGGTACGCAGCCTTTCGGGCCGCGTCCATAATATCACTCTATTTTCAGAACATTCGGAGCTTAAATCATTAGGAGTAGCCAGATAAAACACCATATGCTTGAACGGAAAACAATGCCGTATTATCGGATGAGTTAATAAACATAGGGAGATAAAGAAATGGATGCGACGTTGCTTTCAAGGATGCGGTCAGGTGGCAGGATTACAAGTTGGTCAGAAACGATGGTGAACCTGGAGGCCCATAAGCTGATTAATATCGCGAATACGCTGTCCGCTTCCCACCTTAGTGATAGTCTGACCCGGATGAATTTTGTTCAGGAAATAAAGGAAGTTGTTGAGCAACAGTTCGCTGCCGCGCGGCGTGCTACATCGGACGAAGAGTGTATGGTCTGCATACAAAGTCTGAGAGCGGAGACGGAAAGCCTTCAGGCGCAGGACAGGATGTTGCGGATGGAAACCGCGAAACTTTACGCCAAAGTGGAGTTTGTCCGGGAAAATAATAAAATTGTTGGATACATCATCACAGCGGTGAACGTTGTACTATCAGGTTTATCGATGGTTGGCGGTGCAGTGTTTTTCGCGTCTATGACTCCACTTGGTATGTTGGCAGGTGCAACTCTATTTCTGGACGGAGTAAACGGTTTAACCAAAGAGGTAAACCATCATTTTTTTGGTAAAAAAGACTCTGAGGGAATGTTAGCTGACGGTGCTATGAACGCTGCTGAATTCATGGGGTTCAAAAAAGAAACAGGCCTTGCTGTTTACAATAGCGCGAGTTTGGGCGCAAATGTGTATGGAATTTTCGGTCTGCTTAGAAAATCTGGTTCATGGCGGCTTTTTCACTATCTCCCACAGGATTATTACCGCAAAGTTGACATGATGAGCAGACCAAAGTTAACAATGAAAATTGTAGGTTATGGTCTAAAGGCAAAGGTTATTTTCGATTTACTAAGTACCGATGAAGCCGTCCGTTAATGATTTTTTTTGAAAATCCATGATTTGTATGAGAGCACTGGCGGTTGGAGGATCCAAATGATTACCAGCCCAGCCAGTAGCGCTATTCCCATTGATATTATGCCATCCAAAGAAGCCATAAAAAGCGTAAGGATGAAAGTAATGATTACCCCGACAGTCAACATCAACGCAGCTTGAAAGCGTTTTGATAAGTCACTGATGACCATACTTAAAGTGAGTTCATCTTTGATTATATATTTTCTGAGTTTTTGCAGGTCTGCGGATGTAAACCCTGCCTGCAAAAGCTCAGCTTCATTGATACTCATATATATGTTCCCTCATAATCTAACAAAAGCGTTAGTCCAGTCGAATTATTACAATATTAGCTTAATGCCCAATGACGGGTACACTAAAAATAGTTATGTATTTGTGAATATTGAACAGAACACTTATTTTTAGTTACAAATACATTAATATTCTATCAACCTTACCTTATACATTATCGATATCTTTATGCTGTGCAGCCTACCAGAAAAACAGGGCACAATTTTTCGCATGGGAAAAATTTAGCCTTTCTGCATCCCTTTCTCATTTCCAGCTTCAATTTCAAGCGCTGCTTGCTTAGGTGTAGTGACCTGCATTTGAAATCGGCCCGACCTGCATTTACCCAGATCAGACTCACATTCGCAGATTACCAACCCACAATATCTGCAATTGAAATTGGTCTGTCGGTTCGTTCCACAAAACAACGTTTTATGGACAATTTATAAACCAACAAGCTCCATTGATGGGCATTGGCGCAGCGAGTCCAATAACTCATACCAGAAATCAAAGACCATAAACTTTGATGATCACTGAGTTTATGGAGTTGTCGCTGGTTGCAGCTAATGTGGGTTCGCCTGAATGGAATGCAGGTCGAAGCCCTCAATTGCAGGTTCATTTGCAGTTAATCTGGGTTTGTCACCCCGAATAGATGCAGATAATTCGGGTCGAAAAACGCGATAAATACAGGTGTAAGGATTTATAAACGCGAGTTATTACAATTAGGGAGTTATACCCGTAGACTGACTGAATAGGCCGGGCAATTAAGCCCGGCTTTTGTTTACACTTTAGGCACTACAGGCCATTCAATATCCGGCGCTTTTGATGTATCAATACGGTTCAGTAAGACGCGGTAAGTTTTCCAAGCCGCAAGCTGCTCTTTATCGTCATCCGTTGCCATGCCGGTATCTACCGCATCTTGTAACGGTGCAATTTTCGCTGCGGCTGCATTCAATAATCGGGTTTTCTTTTCTTCCGCTTCCTGCACTGCTGCGGCCTTTTGCAAGACTTTATCCGTTACCCACTTTGCGCCGCTCCACTTATCGTAATGGGTCTGCGGAGCCAGTAATGTCAACGTATCGGGTAGATCACCAATAAAGCCGATTTCTTCTGGTTGACCGGTTTCCGTGCTGTAAGCCACCTTGCCGCGCAAGTCAGTAACGATTTCCCATGCGTTGCCAACATCATTGCGGCGCACGGCCTTATCTGGTTCTGTGGGTAATACAGGCGAGTCAGCATAACCGCTAGCGGGCAAGCTAACGCCCAACGGTAGGTACTCATTATTGACGCCGATAAACTCTCGCGATTGGGTGTCTGCACTATAAACGGCAATCCAGCCAGCACGAATAGCGAGACCATTTGCTCCAATCTGCGCGGTTGGGATATCTAGTGAATATTTAGTCATTATATGGCTCTCACAATGTAGTTGAATGCGATGTTTCTCATGCGGGTTTCTGCTGCTGCGCGTGCAACGCGAGAAGCATCGAAGGTAATACCCCCGATATTTCCAGCGCCGGTAGCTTGCTGCCCTAGCGCGTTATTTACTTCCATTGGGCCAAATGCGCCTGTTGTCACAACCCCTGCAACTTGTTTGCTGCCACCCATGTAGAAGTTGCCCGTGATGTTTTGCAATGCGTCAAGCTGCTCTGACAGCAATACTCGCCCTGCATCTATTCCACGCCCATCGTCCCAGCCTCTAATGGCATTCCCGCGCATGTCGGGGAGTACACCAGATGGGTATCTCAGGGCTAACCGCGGGTAAGTTGATGTGCTAAAGGCAGCGCCGTTACACTTCAACCAGCCAGCGGGGACACTGGACAGGGGGTAAGGCATTGGGATACCAATCAGTTGTTCTGTCAGGAAAGTGTAAAGAGTGGAACCCCACAACGTACCGTGGATATTACCGTCCACTGTCAATGTTGCATGGCCTTCTGCGCGGCCTTCACCCGCAACAACATCACTTTTTGATATAATCCGCCCGCCTCTTACATCACCAACAATATCGCAGCGGCCATCTGCGGCAATGTTGGTTTTTGCAATGAGACTGCCTTGTGCGGTAATGTTTCCTTGTGCGCCAAGGTTGCCTGCTAATTGAACATTGGCGTCGGTGGTATTAATAAATGGCAAGGTAATATCTTTGGTACCATCAAAATCTACACCACCGATTTTTCTCGCTGTGGCCAGTTTTGTGGCGGATGCTGCTATGCCATCGATTGGCAATGAAGCATCAAGCGCGGCCTTGACAGCTTTCGGTGTAGCCGCTAACACTTCGCTGGTGCTACCAGTCGAACTACTTAACTGAACAACCCCTTTTTGGGTGGTAGAGGCTGAGGGTAGGTTACTATTGGCGTAGCTCTTAATCGCTAATTCCAGACTGTTCAACAACGTTGCCATCTCGCCATTATCGAGGACATCATTGTCAGAATGGTTAGCGATGAACTCAGCCAGCACAGATGCAACAAAGGATGACTGACGCCAGACTTTATTTAGCTGCTCAGACTTAGCGACCCCTGACGAGAACCCGCCTGCACGTGCCGCAAGTACCTCATATTGTTCTTGCGTCATTACGTTAGATTCAACGCCGATCCCAAAAGGGAGAATTTCATTCTTAGCCATGTGCTTTCCTTAATGATAAACCCCATGACGAACGGTCAAATCCTGAGGAGTATTCGTTATCTAAATCGAAGCCGAACAACGCACCGACCTCAGTTGAAATGATGTAATTCGTGACGCCAACACCGGCCGGTTTAACGTCTAAATATCCCTGAGCAATGACCGCTCGCATCACTGATGAAATTTGCTCACCGGCAATGTAAATAGTCATGGTCATGTCGAAGTTATCGACGGCGAATATCTTGGTGCGCCCGTCAGGGAAAATGCCCTGGTAGATATCACTGAGTGTTTCTACTGTGCCGTCCCAGTGGTTGGCCTGTATCTTGGCCCGCAGTATCGTGCGGTAAGTCTCATCGTCCAATCGAGTGAAGCCTGTTAGCGAATCATACGGCCCCTTCCAGCTCCCCAGATCAAAGCCCAACCCCTCGGTATCTAGTGAGAAATAGACATCCGTGATTGGTGTTCTGATGTTTCGCCCAATACCTACCCATAGCCCGACAGCATCCTCTTGATTGCCTATTGAGCTATCGAGGTCAAAGTCGTTTGTGAGTTGATTTGTCGTCTGCTGAATACCGAGGAACGGTGCGGTGATTAGGGATATATGATCGTAAAACTTGGGCTTCTTCTTGTGATAGGACGTGATGAGACTTTGATATTTAGTCTCACTCATTAGGTCACCACTAAGGTTATATTCTCCGGCACACAAGCGGCTGCATTGTTAAATGCTATCTCAATGTTGTTTTCAGATAGCGCCACAGGAGAAATACCGATTTCTAACCGGGTAATATCGTAGGTCAGCCGTTCAATGCTGCCATTTAATTGTGCGGGCAGATCGAGGCGCTTAATACGCACCGGCTCGCCAATTTCAATCTCATTAATATATTCCGCCATTGAGTTTTTAATCTCGACGCCAATTGATGAGGTATAACCCTGGAGTGCTTTGATTGCTAACCGGACATAAATCTGTACGGTACCTTTGCGGAAGAAATGAATCGGGTGAACAATCCCATATTTATCCGTGATCGGAATTGTTGTGGTGCCATATGTTCCAGAACCCGGCCCCTTTTTTAAGGCGATAGATTGAGCGATTTGTGTCGCGTCACCGCCATCAACCACGATAGAGATCGAATGGCTGGGTATTCCGTTTGCGTCTGTAATGCTGGTGTCGTTCTCATAGCCGCGATACCGCTCTACCCCACTGATACCAGCAATGGCACCCAAAATGCCATCAAGCACAGTGCGCGACGGAAGCGCCACTGAGTCCGTTTGTCTGACGCGCAATTCTGCATCCATTTCTACAGGCTTGCCTGGAGTCGCCCCTATTGGGTTATTGACGCTTAGCCAGCCTCGCGTCGGTGTTGCTATTTCGTTCACAGTATTGGCCAGTGCAACAATCGCACCTGGTACTGAGCAAATAGCCGTTGCGGTTGCCGTCCCATCCAGACCAATAATCACACTTACCGGTAAATCCCAGCGAACACCATCGGCATCACGCGCGGCCCCATTGGTGATCTCCAGCCCGACATTGCCGGTGAGCAATACATCGACGGTTGAATTAGTTTCCTTGTCCCGTTTAATGCCGTTAATTTTCACATTACTGGAAAGCCCATTGCCGACTGCGGTTGCCGGAGAGAATGAGTTATAAACCGCTATCGCACTATTGTTGGCATCGTGGATTGCCAGCGCGTAAATGCTGACCATCTGCCCATCCTTGCTGTCAGCATCCAAGTAACTGTCAGTGCCGTAAATCTCCCGGAAATAACTAACCAGAGTACTACGGATAGTCTCAAAATCGGGCGCAGTTATCCCCGTCGCGCTGACAATTGCATTCAGCCCTAACGTATCAAGGTTTAACATTTATGCCTCGCTGGTCACGGTGGTAGTGCCGTAGATGGTGTCTATTGTGGCGGTGAAAATGACGCGACGATTATCGCCGCTGTAGCTGGCCTCAAATTCCAGAATGGCGTTAACCCCCTGCGTATCAAGAATGCGCTCCCGGATAGCCAGGATATAAACATCGGATCGTTGTTTGCCGAGCACCGACTGGATATAGGGCGTCCCCTCGGTTAAATCTAAAAACCACTGGCCGCGCCATAATTCAAAGCGGGTTTTTACCGCCTGAGCGACCGCCTCCGGTGAGTTGATAAGGAATGTGTTATCACCCTGGCCGAATGTGTAATCGCCGTTCTCGTCCTCTCTGCGATACCTCATATCGGCCCCCCAGTTTCGCCGCCACCCGTTTCTACACCGCCGTGCTTGTGAGATTTGAGACTGACACCACCAGCAGTGACATCATTGGTAACAGTAATAGGGCCAAGCATACTGGCGTTACCGCCGCTTTCTCCCATCCCTTGGGTGAGGGAACCGTTTATCGTCACCGCTCCATTTAACACGATAGTTGGCGATGTGATTTCAGTACCACCCTGCGCATTTGCTATCAGCCTGCCTGATGTCTGCACGGTGACGGTGTGATCTGCGGGGTTGATTTCAACATACGCGCCGGCATCATCACTACGGAACTGCGCGGCGCTGGTGCTGATACCGCTGATTTTCTTTGCCTGCGACTGAGGACCAATAATGGCGAACGCATCCGATAAATCATGCTGACGTTCATCAACTGTCTCTTGTATGTCGCCTGACTGGTGCCAGAAATCGATACACCGATCACCAAAAACCAATAAGCACTCATCCCCGGACTTAATGGGGAATGTCATCGTGACACCACCGCCGCGCGGGAATATAACGGGGACATTGGTCAGTACCGATAGATTGGTTGATTCCCCGCCCGACTCGCCCTTAATACCGATCTGAATATCGCAAGTTACGCTGTCAGCATCAAAGGACTGAACAATCCCCGGCATCGATACGCGTAATTGAGACGACACTGATGATTGTAATGTTCGTAGTGTTTCTGCTAACTCTCCCGAGCGGGAGTCTGTTGATACCGTCATGGAAAAACTCCAATAAAAAACCCGCACATTGGCGGGTTCGATGGGGCTAAGCAATTTAGCTAACTGACTTTCTTGCAGGGGAATGAACCTATAATCTTTGGTGCATCCATACTATTCTGTAGGAGTTGGACATTTAGAAATGCCTTACCATCGCGCTTGATAAACTGGAAGCCGTACATGTTGCCATCACGGGCAGGCATTAGCCCCATGTCGGTTTTGAAGTTATCCCAATCATCTTTCTGTTTTAGAAAGGTAATTTTTTGTGAGGTGACTTTTTCACCGTTTATATATGTCCAACCGTCGGTGGCTGCATGGAGTTTGAAGTTGCCACACTGTAAATCAGCTAAAGCAGAGCAGCTCGTTAGCGCTAATCCAATAGCTAAAAGACAAGCTGTAAAAAAATTGGTAAATCTCATGAATAAGCCCTTTGCTGCGCTGACGATGAAAACAAATCCTTAGCCCCACGCGCTTCACACATCATGTCCATATACCACGGGTTGCCGCGCGTATCGCCAGTATAGCTAATACCCCTGACGATATACACACCATCGGTCGCAATGCTGGCCGGTGGGTTAGTCAGTCCGGTAACGGTCACATTGCCATTATCGTTTTGATCTTCAAGCCTGCCGCCTGACATCTGAACATCGCGACTGGAAAGTGTCGCACGATATACTGACTCTTGGTTCAGTTGAATGAGGCCATTTAAGCGAATGTTGGGATTAATCTGTTAAATATTGTGCAAAAGTAGACCAAGGGATCGGGGAATTATGGTGTAAAAG
>NZ_CAWQAF010000018.1:0-63734 GCF_963892745.1 Yersinia sp. Marseille-Q3913
AAAGTGGCGCACTTTTAAAGCATAACTGTGGCTCACTTTTAGACCATAATTGACATGTGTTGAGCTTTCAATAATATGAGCCGGTGCAGAAACTGGCGCTAATATTTGATGATGGAATAAATCTATCCTGTGGCTGAAATCGTAAGTATTACCTGTGCGATTATCTGTTATTTTGCAACGCGCATGATAAGCCGCCTTTCTACAGGAAGACATGCCCTCCGAGCGTTTCACAATTTTAAACTCCAGATGAAATATTGCCATGTAATAAATAACCTTAAATATAATAAAAACTATCAAATAAACATCAGCGTCTACTATGCTGGTTTTAGTTTTTCGTAAGAAAAACTCAGGGGTTGACGTTGAACTTAGTTTTGCTTTTAGCCTGCGGCAGCAACCGTCGGTAGACCCCACACGCTCACGAAGTGAGTGTATAAGTGGGCATTGTTTTGATAACAATGTAAAAGCTCTCCTTATTAATTAATACAACTAATATGAAAGACTGTAAATAAAGAGAGAACAAAACGCCGAATTAAGCGGCGCAATATAGATTAAAGGAAGATGTCATCCGTTAATGTTATTAGATGGCTTCCAATGAATGTCCGAAAGACAAGACGAGTTATCTATTAGGCTATGAAAATAAAATCAGTAATGGGACAAATTAAGTAACGTGGTGAGTAAGAGTGTTTGGAAATAACTATTACCTACAATCGTGTTGCATAAATACATTTTATGGCGGATTAATGGCAGTTAGTGTTATCAATAATTTGTTATTTAAATAAATATGATGTAGGTAATAAAGAGAATATATAAAAAGGAAATAATATGAGACTTGGTGAACTGGACGACGTGGCATTAATCTTACTTGGCGTTAATGCAATAATGTGGGGGATTAATATCGGAGTATTGAGCTTATGGATAGTGAAATAAATATCACTCATGATATTGATTTTTATTGTAAATATGCTAATGAATAAAAAAGAGTAAAATACAAGGGGCATATATGTTTAAAAAAAACGATGAGGCTATCGATTTGGAAGCCAAAAGGCTGCTTGATGACGGGATCTTTACTGATTTTGAAAAAGCCTATTTAGAAGCAGAAAAAACAATAATATATATAAGGGAAAAAGCAAAAGAGAGACAAGAGAAAAGTAAGTTTCGGTTGAAGATAAAATCAATAAAGAAACAACTGAGTTCTGAACATGAAAGTGTGAATATCCCTTACAGAAATAAAAACAAATACTAAGGGGGATTTATGACAGAAAAGACAATTAAACAACAAATCGCAACAGCACAAGAACGGCTTTACTTTTTGGAATCTAAAAAGAAAAAAGACGATAAAAAATTAAATACACGACAGAAAATAATTTTAGGCGCAGAGATTGCTAAAGTTTTAGGATGTGATATTAGTCAAGTAGATAAGAAATTAGTGTTTGGTATCCTGCTGGATATTTACTCTCTTCATGAGAATGATATTGAAAACTATCGTGAGCGAGGTCAGATTTATCTTGATACTACCATTAATAAATCTAAATCCTAATATCGTTTTATTTCACGTCCGAACGGTGAACCGGTTTAAAACTTGTTTTTAAGCCGGTGAACTGTTGAGCAAGCCCCAGAAGGGCGCGGTAGTCTATTTCTTTATTCCGCTATGTTAAAAATATCCTTTGTTCATCTTGACCTCTTTTTTATTTTTGCTAATTAATGATTACGTGAAAATAAAAAAGGACAAGAAAATGATTAAACAGCATAAAAAAGGATTTTCCTTATTAGAGTTGGTATTGGTTTTAGGGGTTGGCACTGCAATGGCTTTTATTAAATTTCAAGATATGAAAAGCGAACAAGAAGTTGTTATAGCTAATGCGGTGGGAGCGCAGATAAAGCAAATCGGTGAAGCGGTTAACCGCTATATCAACATTCGATATGACAAGCTTTCAACCCTGACAAGCAGCACCAGTCAATCCAATGATCCGGGGCCAAGAGTTTGTTCATCCAATGGCTGTGAAATCACTTATCAGACATTAATTAATGAAGGACTATTGCCTGTTAGTTATACCGGGATAAATGCCAATAAATCTTCATATAAGGTTTTATTGAAACGTTCAGGTATAGCTCCTAACTATGTGATCAATGGCCTTGTGATGACAACGGCAATATGGAATGAAGGCGGGAAAGTTCGCTATGACCTCCTTGGTAAAGCGATGCAATCGGCAGGAATAGACAGCGGAATGACCCGATCACCCACTGTAGCTTCTGGTTATGGTGGTCAATGGAATGAAAAATCATCTGACTACAGCAATATCACTACAGAAGGTTTATTGGCCTATCGTGTGGGTTATGATTCATCAATGTATTCGGTTTATCTTCGCCGTGATGGCACATTGCCAATGACGGGAGACTTGAATATGGGCGGCAAAAGTATTAATAACGCCAAAGATATTACCGCTGCAGGCACTGTGATGGCTGAGGTATTAAAATCGACAGGATCAACCAATGTTGGCGGAGCCTTAACCGTTGTAGGGAATTCGACTTTGACTGGCTCTGTAGAAGTAAGATCTACCTTATCGGTCAGTGGTGCTTCAACCTATGGCGGTATTGTTCAGGTTAATAATGTGATTAACGCCACCGGCAATATCAATACGACTGCAGATATCAACAGTAAGCGTGTTTATTCCAATTATATCCAGTCGACAGGGCGTATCACATCAGATGAGTATGTTCAGATAAATGGAATTGCTGTATCTGGTGCAGCCTGTTCACCTAATGGGCTTATTGGGCGATCAAATGCAGGGGATATGCTGTCTTGTCAATCCGGTGTTTGGGGTTCAGGTGGAAAGGTAGAAGTTATTTACGGGAGTAATCCTGTATGTTCAGCTAATAAAATCCCTGTAGCACGCTACTGGACACAACCGGGAGGTTCTAACTATGGTAATTATTGCACCTTACAAACTGGCTGGGCTGGAGTCACGACACCTTCCTGCGAATCGTGCGTAAACTGGGAAAAATGTCATATGGTTTATTCTGCATCATGGTCAGCAACAGCGTGTAGTTAGTAGATATAGCCGATATGGCAGTCTGCTATGATGTTATGAATATAGATAAAAAATTTATGCTAAGTTTGTTATTGCATTCGAAACATTTTAGAGGCAAAGGTTAAATTTGCATTAAATTAGCGGGTGATATGTTTTTTGAAAAAATATTGATAAGCAAGAGTAAATATTTTAAATATTATCAGATGCGAATGATTATTTAAGTGGGGGTATTTCAATGGCGTATCTAATATGTCCGTGAATGGGGGTTATTTACAGCTCTATGAGTTGATATAGTTGCCACAAATTTGGGGTATTATTTTTCCATTTGGAACATCCCCTTAACTGAAGGATAAAGGGCCAAATGGCCCTTTTTAATGTTTGACCTATACGCGAGAAAATCTAAAGTGTCCTTTGATATGTCTGGCAAGATACCCACCAACAGAATCTGAATGTATTAGATCCGAGTAAATATTTTGAGGGATATCAAAATATTGATATATAGCACCGTTATTAAACTCAATCTCTAAGGTTGAATCATTAGCGTCATAACCAACGCTACGGATATTACTTGACACTACCGGTTGTCTATTCATATATTCCTCTATAGTTTTACTTTACTTATTCTTGGACTTTGAGATCTCCATGCTTCGATAACTTCAGCATAGTTTGGTTCTTTTTCTGGATATATATTCCAACCACCGGGATTCATTGAATCGTCTTGCGGTAGAATATCATATACAATAGGATCTTGACTATCGGGTCGTCGATCTTTGGGGGGAGGGATTACTGATGTCCTCATTGGTAATTTGACTGCTTCTCCTAACACAATGCATTCTCCCGTTCTGAGAATTGGGAGCATGCTGGTTAATCCATCAAGATTATCTGACATGGCTGAGGTTATATGACTGCGATCTGAAGCGTTATTAAGACGTAGGGCAAAGAAAGTTCCACATTGTGAAAGTATTGTTGAATCAATTTCTGAAGGGCGTTGAGTTACAACCATTGTCCCTATTCCATATTTTCTTCCTTCTTTGACAATTCTTTTCACCATTCGTGATGCCATACTATCATTTTGACTATTTAAATAGTTATGAGCTTCCTCCATAACTATTAGTAAAGGTCGGTGTCTACCACCCTGAGATAGATTTCTTGCCCAAAAAAGTGCTTCATATAATATTCGTAAAACAGCACCTATGATGGTTTTTAATATATCAGAAGGAACGCCAGACAAATCGAGAATGGTTACTGGTTTATCACCAATCCATCCCTTTAGTAATTCATCCAAATCTTTTTGTATATCTCCATCTATTGATGGAGTCCACTGACCCGGTTTAAAAATAAAATCATACCGAGGGACTCTGAGCTTTGAACCTAAGGCTTGTAACTGCTTACCTAACGTAAGTGGCGTTGGTAAGTAATTTATTTTAGTCGCGCCAGCTTCGTTTGATACATTCTTAAATATAGGGGGAACTCCAGATAACGCATTACCCTTTAGCTCTGAACCATCGATCAATGTTTCATAAGCTAAGGTTTCAAGAGGTTGTTTCCCTTGTGTTTTAATGTATGTTCCAAAGGTTTCAGTATATAACTGATGCCATAAACAATGTAGATTGAAAGGAATCGGTGAGTCAGCGCTTAGGGTATCTTGGTTTGAGCCATTTCGTGGCTTCCTTTTAAGTGATTCGCTTTTTACTTTTTGTATTTTTTCAAGTAATATATTTCTTTCTTTTTCCGAGTCAATCCCCCCAAAGCAGACTTCTGAAAGTTCATCGAAATTCAGTGCCCAATAAGGTATATAAAGTTCTTTTTCTCCTACGATTGGGTTTGGGTCTGCATTGACTTTATAGATATTAGCCCTATCTTTTAAGCATCGACCATATTCGCCGTGCAGATCAAGCATAATTATTCTAGCAGACGGATATTTTTCACTTTCAGATAATGCGGAAATTAAACTGGCAACTGTAGTAGATTTTCCTGAGCCTGTAGTGCCAACTACTGCAGAATGTCTGGTTATGAGTTTATTAATATCAATGAGCGCGGGTATTGAATCTGCATTTGATATGTGGCCAATCTTGACGAAATATCCTTCATCGGGTTGCCCATAAATTTGTTTTAATTCTTTTTCTGATACAAGATGAACGTTATCACCGATAGTTGGATATTGTGATAGTCCTCTCTGAAATGAACCATTTCTTTGTGCTTCACCAATAAGTTGTATTCTAAGCCATCTATTATCTACTTGTGTATTTTCATCAGTATCTAATGGAGATGCGCTTGCTCCGACCTGACTGATTATTCCAAATAAATTATTGAACCCGATTGGTATTCTGACAAAACTACCTATTTGTCCGGCCCTATATCCTTGACCATCTATATATATGAAACCACTCAGTGAGTCTTTTGATAATGATACGCTTACAGTTGTTCCATTTACATCTTGAACTTTACCTAAATAAGATTCTTTATCAGACATGGTTTCAATCCTTAATAGAACCAATGATTCTTTGTAAGAATGTAGTAAAATCCTTAAAATCACCAAAGCTAACATTTGAGTTACATTGGTTATGCTCTTCTGAGCTAATTCTTTTTATAAAACTGAAAATCTCTTTGTCATCATCATTGTTTTCATTGTAAAACCATTTTCCATAATTTGTACCAATAATGGCAGCATCGTTAGTCCACACATTTAAGTTATGTTGATTTTTAGCTAATCGATATGCTTCAGGATATTTTTCTTTTCCATTAATATTAAAATCACCATACATTAATCCTAAAACCATAGCTGTAGGGTTTGACTTTAGTGCACTTACAATGACATCGTTCAAATGACCATCGTTAAATGAATAACCGGATAAGACAAGAAAGGATGATTTTTTTCTAATGAATCTATTCAATTGATCCAATAGAGCCAAATATGGCATTTTTCTACTTTCTTCATATTTAAGGTGTGAAGGGTATATTAAATGGGATGATTCTTTATGATTCGGATGAGTTCTATAAACTCTCTTTTGATTACCTATATTCTTTTGGCACCAGTTTATTGAACCATGAATTTTCCAAAGTCTTGACCAGTGTTTTGGTATTAAATTATCTTCTAATGCTCTTAGGTCAAAGAATGGATTGTTGGCACCAACAAAGCCGTCGAAATATGGTATTTCCATTTCCTCAAGCGATTGCTCCATCAAAAGGTCATAGTTCGTTGTGAAAATTTCCACCGCGATTTTTCTATCAATAGAACGTATCCATTTAGCCAGTTTGTGATATGGAGTTTCTTCATTTGGAAGAATAACATCTATTTTTACTGCTATCTTCTCACATATCAATTTCTCTAGGCCTGCAAGATGTTCTTCACTTAATCCTCTAACTTCTCCTCCTTTAGAAACAGAAACAAGCCCCCGCAAAAAACTAAGAATATCTTCGATATTATCTTTATCTTTTTCAGCTTTAACTAATTCCGTTATGAGTTTTGTATATTGTTGATTATCAACCAATTCTTTGTGGATGTGTTTTGTAAGATTAACTACATCAGGTATTAATGGCCATTCATCTTCAGGCATATCGACTGACAGTGGACACCCTGCGGAAAGGAAGAAACCTATAGCTTCATTATCTTGAGATAGGGACTGCCTTAAGTATTTTATATGACGGATAGGATCGTGTGTAGTATTCATAAAAACACCTTAAAGAGTATGGTTATGTCACTATACTATAGAAATTTTAAAGTAACATTCTCTTTGAAATCTGCCTATTGAACCTTATCTTTTTCAAGATATTGGTCAATCAAATGGAATAATTTCAATCGCCATACTTGCAATTTAAATAATCTGCGCTGTCGTAATGTTATGCTTCTATAGCCAGTCGCTCATGCTCCTTATTCATAGTCATTAAGAGAAGAATAGGCCTTTGAGTGAGTTAAAGCAGTGCATGGGCACAATATCATCACGCAGCAATAGCCTTATGTTTTTGCACTTGAATATAATCCCCCCACCATTGCATAAGATCTGCTCTTTCGACGAGATACTCTGCACGATTGTAAGCGGCTATAATCTCAGTGCTTTTGGTATGAGCCAAAGCCGATTCAAGAACTTCCGTCCTGAATTTACCGCATTCCTCTGCTGCTGTCCTTGCGATAGATCGCATACCGTGGGCAACCAATTCACCACCTAAACCCATACGGATTAACGCAGCATTGGCTGTTTGCTCATGCATATGGGTCAGCGGAGTTTTTATGCTGGGAAATACCCACTCACGATGGCTGCTGATAGGCTGCATATTTTCGAGTATACGAAGAGCTTCTTTGCTGAGCGGCACCTTATGAGGACGTTTCATCTTCATAAATTCAGGGGGGATGTTCCAGATTTTGTTTTCTGTATCGATGTCAGCCCAACGCGCACGAACAGCCTCTCCGGGGCGAACCCAAGTAAGCAATTGCCATTCAATCAGCATACGTGTTTCCAGCCGTATGGAAGCATTCGCCAGTGCAGCCATAAATCTTGGTAGTTCGCTGGGGGGAAGGGCGGGCATATTTTGCTTTTTAGGTTTACTAAAACGCTGACCGAGGTTATCAGCAGGATTAAACTCAATAAGTTCTTCTGTCGCTGCCCAGCGGAAGATTTCATTCAGGCGGGAAATGATTCGGCGCAGGGTTTCCAATACACCGCGTTGTTCAATTGGGTCAAGATGCTGCTTCAATAACTTAGGCCGGATCTCTTTGATAGGAACATTGCCTAATCCGGGGAAGATATTTCTTTCAAGACTACGCCAAATGTCTTCTGCATGGTCTTTGGATATACCAGATGTCTTTACCTTCTCATCTAACCACTTTCGAGCAACAGCTTGTAGCGTGTGCTCAGTAGCATCCTTTAATGCATTAGCTTTATCGTTGTTATGGACTTGTGGATCGATGCCATTGGCAAGTAAAGATAGGTATTCATCCCGCAAAACTCTTGCTCTTGCTAACGTGAGGTGGGGGTAGGTTCCGAGGCTTATCTTTGTTCGCTTTTTAGTTACTGGCACTGCATACCTGAAATACCAATTTTTCTTTCCACCCCTTGAGAGGGGGGCGATTCTTAGCATTAGGCCATCACCGTCAAACAAGTTGATTTCTTTGTCTGAAGGTTTAGTGCTTTTGATTTCAGTATCCGTGAGTTTTTTTGCGAGTTTTGCCATTTTGGGACCCTCAAGTTTTGGACCCTTTGTGTAGGGTCCCAAGGAGGGTGCCATAAGTAGTGGTTTCTAGCAATTCTCAGTAGACTACTATAGACGTAAAAAAGCCCGCAAGGCTGGTTCCATGCGGGCTTAGTAGACTTTACTATACTTCGGTAAAACTAAAAGTGGTGGAGCTGGGGGGATTTGAACCCCCGTCCGAAATTACTACGCCGTCGGCACTACATGCTTAGTCCAGTCATTACATTCGCCGGTTAGCTGCGGACGGACACGCCACTAACAAACTATCCTGATTGGGTTTAACGCTTTCACCCCAGGCAAGGTGTCCACGCGATCTCTTTTAGGTTTGACCTCTCTTGATCCCCGTCCTAAGAGCGGAGGCTAGGGAGAGAGGGAATCTTCAGTTTCTTAGGCTGATTAAGCTGCTAAAGCAGCAGATTCGTATTGCGAGTCGTTTGCAATTATTTTTTTTGCGGTTTTTTACGAGGCCTCCGCACCTCGGCATGCACCTTGGGTTTCGCAAATCCCGTCGAATCCAGAATCAGCCCCAAAGAACTTATTTAGTATACCAGAACTATCGCCTGTTAAGCCAGTGACTTAACGATTAGCGTGTTTCATTATTCTGGCTTTATCAACCTGCCACTCACGATCTTTGATGTCATCGCGCTTATCGTGATCTTTTTTACCTTTTGCGACACCGATTTTAACTTTAACCCACGCATTTTTCCAATACATGGAAAGGGCAACTACAGTAAAACCGTCGCGGTTAACTTTGCCGATCAGCGAATCTAGTTCGCGTTTATTCAGCAATAATTTGCGTGTACGCATTGGTTCACAGACAACATGAGTTGAAGCGACGTTAAGCGGTGTAATGGTTGCCCCGAATAGGAAGGCTTCACCGTTTCTAAAAGTGACGTAGCTATCACTGATGTTGGCTTTACCAGCACGCAGGGATTTTACTTCCCAACCTTGCAAAGAGAGACCCGCTTCGAACTCTTGCTCGATGAAGTATTCGTGGCGGGCGCGCTTGTTTTGCGCAATGGTTGCGGAACCGGGTTTGTATGCTTTTTTCTTTGTCATAATGTTGATCATTATACTGTATGTGGAGGCGAATGAAATCCTTTCCCGCAGGATGCTGGTGCATTTTGTCTCATTTGTTGCACGGAATGGCTAGCAGATTTTTTGTCTGGCGGCAGATAAATGGTATTATCAGTGCGTTTTATGTCTCACAGGAAATGTTATGCCACAAATTAGCCGCTCTGCGTTGGTTCCGTTCAGCGTAGAACAGATGTATCAACTAGTTAATGATGTTCGTTCTTACCCAGAATTTTTACCTGGCTGTACCGGAAGCCGAGTACTTGATGCTACTGAAAACGAAATGACCGCAGCCGTTGATGTTGCCAAGGCCGGAATAAGCAAAACCTTTACTACACGTAATACATTGACTGATAACCAGAGCATAAATATGCAACTGGTGGATGGGCCGTTTCGTAAATTAATGGGCGGTTGGCATTTTACGCCGCTGAGTGCGGATGCCTGTAAAGTTGAGCTGCACCTTGATTTTGAGTTTACGAATAAGTTGATTGAATTAGCTTTTGGTAAGATATTCAAGGAGTTGGTTGGAAGTATGGTGCAGGCGTTCACCCAGCGGGCTAAAGAGGTTTATAGTGTCTGATATTCGCGTTGAGGTAGTTTATGCCTTGCCTGAACGCCAATATCTGCGCTCTGTTTCCCTTGATGAAGGAAGTACTGTCGAGGATGCCATCAAAGCATCGGGTCTGCTTGAGTTGCGATCAGATATCGACCTGACAAAAAATAAAGTGGGTGTCTATAGTCGTCCGGTAAAACTTGGCGATAAGCTTAATGACGGTGATCGTGTTGAGATATATCGCCCACTAATCGCTGATCCGAAAGAACTACGCCGCCAGCGCGCTGAACACGCAAAAAAATAAGGCACAGTCGCGCCTTATTTTTTATTGTTGCCCTAGACTGCTCTTGAGAAAAAATGTGCGCTATCGTGTGGCCGCATCAGCAGTAATCGACCCAGCACCAAAAATCCTAATCAGCATTCGCTCCCTCAATCTACTCGGCAATCTTCGGATAAATTAATTTCCAGTTAACGTTGGATCGTTTTTGATATCAGTCAGCACACCACTGCTATCGAAGGTCAACGTCAATGTTTGTTGAGTGATTTTTTCGTGACCAGGTTGCTGACGGAATACGTAGAACCAGGTTTTAGTACCAAACGGATCCTGCAACATTGGGGTGCCTAAGGTATATGCCACTTGTTGTTGGGTCATACCCTTATGAATTTTGGACGCATCATTAGGTGATAAATAGTTACCCTGATTAATATCAGGCCGGTAGACCACCTTCTCCAGCGTTGAACAACCCGCAGTAAGTATTGCAAGCATTACAGCGGCGGCAGTCAGCATTTTACAGCGCATAGTAATCACATTCCTTTAGGGCGTAGGGTGACGATGATAATAGACCTTGCAGCAGTTGGAAACCTTTACAGGGCACCTGTATGACCTCTGGAAAGGAAAAAAGTTAATCTTTTCTATGCTGCGAGCAATTCTTTTGCGTTTGCCAAGGTATTTTTCGTTACTTCACTGCCGCCCAGAAGGCGCGCCAACTCTTGCAAACGGGCTTTTTTATCGAGTCGATGCATATGTGTTTCGGTTTCAGTGCCATCAGTTTGTTTGCTCACAAAGAAATGTTGATGACCACAACCTGCAACTTGTGGGAGGTGTGTCACACACATGACTTGAGTCGACTCGCCAAGCTGGCGTAACAGGCGACCCACGATGGCTGCTGTCGGTCCACTGATACCGACATCGACTTCATCAAAGATAAGCGCAGGGGTATCCATTTTACGCGCTGTAATGACCTGGATAGCCAAGGCGATGCGAGATAGTTCGCCACCAGAGGCAACTTTAGCCAGTGGTTGCAGTGGCTGACCCGGATTGGTTGTGACACAGAACTCAATCCGGGTCGCCCCTTCGGCACTGAGGTGTTCTGGCTCAAATTGGGTATCAATAGTGAGTCTGCCATGTGGCATCGACAGCTCATGCATGCTCTCGGTAATCAATGCAGCTAATTCATCAGCATAATGCTGGCGCTCCTCGTGCAACCGTTTGGCGATAGCGAGTGCGTACTGATAGTGAGTATTAACTTCATGGCTGAGCTGCTCGTGATCGTTTTCTTGTTGCGAGAGTTGCTCTTGCTCATCCAATAACTGCTGATGGAACTGTGGTAGTTCTTCCGGTGCAACGTGGTGTTTGCGGGCCAAATTTAATTGGCGGGATAACCGTTGTTCCAGTTCATATAATCGATTGGGATCCATATCCAATTGTTCTGCATAGTGACGTAACTCATCACTGGCTTCACTAATTTGGATCGAGGCTTCTTCCAGCATATTGAGCAAATTATTAAATTGTTCATCCATACTTGCCAGTTCGGTTAACTGATTTTTGGCGGAGTAGAGTTGGCTGAGGATGTTACTTTGTTCATCATCGGCCAGTAGCTGTAAGGTTTGCTGGCTGAGTGACAACAACTGCCCACTGTTTGCCAGACGCTTATATTCAATATCAATTTGCTCGTATTCTCCCACTTGCGGGGCGAATGAATTCAGCTCTTTCAACTGATATTGCAGCAGTTCATGGCGAGCATTACGTTCCAGTGATTGCTGCTGATGAAGTGCCAGCGCGCGGCAGCTTTGGTGCCATATTTGATAGGCAGCTTTCATTTCGGCCAGCAGGGCTGATTGGTCTGCGTAAGCATCTAATAATTGTTTTTGATGGTCGGGCCTTAACAGCAACTGGTGGGCATGCTGACCGTGAATCTGGATCAGGTGTTGACCCAACTCCCGTAATTGGGACAAAGGCACCGCTGTACCATTAATAAAGCCTCTTGAGCGGCCATCTGTTCCAATCGCTCGCCGCAGCAAACATTCATTGCTGTCATCAAGATGGTTGTTTTCCAACCATTGACGGGCTGATGGGGTGTCTGCCAATGAGAAGCGAGCGCAAATATCAGCACGCGTAGCCCCCAAACGAACCATACTGCCATCTGAACGACTGCCAAGACATAATCCCAAAGCATCTATGGCGATGGATTTACCTGCCCCAGTTTCGCCAGTAATTGCTGTCATTCCGGGTTGAAAATCAATTTCTAACTCACGCACAATTGCAAAATTACTGATGGTTAATTGGGCCAGCATGGTAAATCTCCTGTACATAAATACATGACTGTATTTGAATACAGTATAGACTGGTTTTATATACAGTAAAGTCCCTAAGGCACTTTTTAGAATAATTTTTTTGACCAACCGAGCTTCGTGCTTAACGTATTGAAATAACTATAGTCCTTTGGATGAATAAGATTGAGATGGAAATCACTGCGCCGGATTAACACTTCTTCTCCCTCCTGAATCGGCAAGGCTATCTGGCTGTCACAGCTTATTTCCAGGTCGCTGGTAATTTGTGAAAACTTCAGGCGAATGGTGCTGCTACTATTAATAACCAGTGGGCGAGCTGTCAGGGTGTGCGGGAACATGGGCACCAGGACGATGGCATCCAGTGTGGGCGTCAGGATTGGACCGCCTGCTGAGAGCGAATAAGCTGTCGAGCCGGTTGGAGTGGCAATGATTAGGCCATCAGACCGTTGAGAAAATGCGAAGCGGTCATCGATATACACTTCGAATTCAATCATATGCGCCACTTTGCCAGGATGCAAAACCACTTCATTGATCGCCGTGCTGATGCGGCTTTGTTGATCAGTGCGAGTGACCTGGGCTTCCAGCAAGAAACGTTGTTCGTTAAGGTATTCGCCTTCTAACACATCGGAAAGCTGTTGCTGGGCATTATCGGGGTCTAAATCGGTCAGGAAACCCAGATTGCCTCGGTTGACGCCAATCACTTTGATATCATAGCGGGCGAGGACTCGTGCGGCACCAAGCATGTTGCCATCACCGCCGACGACGACCGCTAAATCAGCTTTTTGGCCAATTTCAGCTAAACTGCCGGTAACTGCGCCAGTTAAATTGAGATCTTTAGCAATCTGTTGTTCAACCATAACGTCATAACCTCTGGCGTTTAGCCAGTGGTAGAGCATTTCATGGGTGGCAAGTGCAGCCGGGTGCCGTGGGTGACCGACAATACCAATACAATTGAATCTTTTATTATTCATTGCCGTGATTTTCCTTACTGGGGGACTCTTTTACCCCACATTATGACCGGTTCCCTTGAATCCCCGGTTTTGATCCCCATAATAAGCCAAGTAGCGAGATTAATGCTAAAACGCGGAGATATCCATGAGTAGTAAAGAACAGAAAACACCAAACGAGCAAGTCTCGGAAGAAATGGAAAATGCAGCAGAGCAGCAAGTGGAAGCGACACAAGAGACGGGTGAAGGTGTAGATCCGCGTGTTGCCGAGCTTGAAGCGCAGTTGGCTGCAGCCATACAGCGTGAGCGCGAGAGCTTGCTACGCGCTAAGGCTGAGGTTGAGAATATCCGTCGTCGTACTGAATTGGATGTTGAAAAAGCACATAAGTTTGCTTTGGAACGATTCTCAGCTGAATTATTGCCAGTGATCGATAATCTGGAACGCGCACTGGATACTGCTGACAAAGCCAATACCGAGCTGACTTCGATGATTGAAGGTGTCGAATTGACACTGAAATCACTGCTCGATGCGGTCGGTAAATTCGGCATTGAAGTTGTTAGCGATACCAATGTGCCATTTAATCCTGAGGTTCATCAGGCAATGACGATGCTTGAATCTGCCGATCATGAACCCAATAACGTGATGATGGTGATGCAAAAAGGCTATACGCTGAATGGCCGCTTGTTACGCCCGGCAATGGTTGCGGTATCTAAAGCGAAAGCTTAAGGTGTCCTGATGCGAAAAGGCACCTGGAAAGGTGCCTTTTTTATCCGTTTTTTTTGAGTCAATAACGTTTTATTCTTCAGTGGGTAGCTTAGGTTGCCAGTCAATTGGCGCTAAACCTTGCTGCTGTAATAATTGATTTGCTTGTGAAAAGTGCTTACAGCCAAGAAAACCACGATGTGCCGAGAGTGGTGATGGATGTGGGGCTTTCAAAATAAAATGGCGCTGGGTGTCAATAATTCGGCCCTTTTTCTGCGCATGAGCCCCCCACAACATAAAAATCACACCTTCACGATGTTCATTCAGTGCCGCAATGACTTTATCGGTAAAGGTTTCCCAGCCAAGATTGGCGTGAGAGTGTGCATTACCCGCTTCGACAGTTAGCACGGTATTTAGTAGCAGGACACCTTGCTCGGCCCAGCTTTGTAAAAAGCCATGGTTAGGTCGCTGGAAGCCGGGAATGTCGGTGGCCAACTCTTTGTACATATTCACCAGAGAGGGGGGCGCGGGGACTCCCGGCAACACGGAAAATGATAATCCATGAGCCTGATTGGGGCCGTGGTAGGGGTCTTGACCCAAAATAACCACTTTAACCTGATCCAACTCAGTTAGGCGAAACGCGTTAAATATGTCTTTTTGTGGCGGGTAGATAATTTTGCCAGCATTGCGTTCTGAGGCCACATAAGCCAGCGTATCTTTAAAATAAGGCAGTTCTTTTTCCTGGCCGATCACATCGTGCCAGCTAAGGGAGACGGACATAAACACTCTCCTTGGTTCTGTAAGATATTGATGCGCTAAGCTTACCGATTCAAACTCGTGAGTGAAACTGTTAAACCCGACTCTGTGACCTCATGATGCTTTTTTGACCTATCAATGCAAAAAACGTTGAAAATTTACAAAAATAATTGCTGTTAGCCCTATTGATAAAATTGATATAAAACATAAATTTGACAGTGGCATACTTGCCAGTCCGGCGAAAATATTGATTTAAGTCAAGGAATCGCGACTGTCTGGCTGGTATACAGAACAATAAGACAACAATGGTTTTACCAAATAACCAAGAAAGTTTTCTCCCCCTTGGAATTTATAGCCGTATTACGGAGGCACCAAATGATTACTGGTATTCAAATTACTAAAGCTAGCAATGAAGCTCTATTGAACTCTTTCTGGCTGCTGGATGATGAAAAAGATGAACTGCGTTGTGTTTGCGCTAAATCAGGCTATGCAGAGGACCAGATCGTTCCAGCAAGTGAGTTGGGCCAGATCGAGTATCGTGAAGTTCCGCTGGAACTGCAACCTACTGTGCGGGTTGAAGGTGGTCAGCATTTGAACGTGAATGTTCTGCGCCGCGAAACACTGGAAGATGCAGTGAAAAACCCAGAAAAATATCCACAGCTAACCATTCGTGTCTCCGGCTATGCAGTGCGCTTCAACTCACTGACACCAGAACAGCAACGTGATGTAATTACCCGTACTTTCACTGAAAGTCTGTAATTATTGTCATAACGATTTAGTTACAAAAATTATAAAGGGAGCTTCGGCTCCCTTTCAGACTGATGACAAACCTCGATGACTCGATCTCAAGAGGTGAGGGCAGGTAGAAGAGTAAAGCGTCCGCGCCAAGGATGGCGCGGCTCGAGCCTCCATGGATGGATTTACGGCGTCTTTACGATCTACCTGTCTTCTCCGCCGCTGGCACTTTGTCAATACCCTCAAAGCCGCTATTGATAAGCGGCTTTTTGGTTAGTGCACTGAATTAACCGGTGCTCTTGGTATCTGGTTTTTCTTTCGGCTGACGGCGTTTACCCACGTTTTTAGCATCGCGGTGACGAACCTTCACTTTGGCTTTTTCTTTGCTAGCTTCTTTTAGTTCTTTACGCTTAGCCAAAACCTTTTTCGACGGCTTGCCGGTAGATTTTGAACTTGGCTCTTTACTGGTTGGACGCAGTTCATCAACAACCCGCGGTTTCAGCGGCTCTTTGAGATAACGGCCAATTCTGCCCAGTAATAAGTGGTCATGGGCTTCAACCAGTGAGATAGCCACGCCTTTGCGCCCCGCGCGACCAGTACGGCCAATGCGGTGGAGGTAGACGTCAGCAGTTAGCGGCAGGTCAAAGTTGAACACGTGACTGATATCGTCGATATCTAAGCCGCGTGAAGCAACGTCAGTCGCCACTAACACATTTACTCGGCCATCACTTAAACGAATAATTGCTTCGGTACGTTTGGCCTGAACCATTTCGCCTTCGAGGAACCAGGCGTTGATCCCCGCTTCACGCAACCAACTGACCAGTTGATGTACCTTTTCACGGGTACGCACGAAAATGATAGATTTCTGCACTTCCGGTTGCTTGAGCAGATGCACCAGCAAAGCGGTTTTGTGTTCGATATCGTCAGCGCGATAGTACCATTGCTGAATTTTTTTGCGTTCACGGCGCGATGGGTCAGCTTCCAGCTCGACCGGCTCTTCGAGGATGCGCTCGGCAAACTCACGAATGGCCTCGCCTTCCAGCGTTGCGGAGAACAGCAACGTCTGTTTGCGCCAGCGGGTCTCTGCCGCGATGGTTTCGATATCCTGCGCAAAGCCCATATCAAGCATACGGTCAGCTTCGTCCAGAATCAGGGTCTCTACTGCCCGACAGTCAAAGTTCTCTTCTTTGATGTACTGCAGCAAGCGGCCAGTGGTGGCAACCACAATATCCTGATTCTCGCTAAAGACTTCTGCGTGGTTCATATAAGCCACACCACCGGTGATCGTCGCGATATCCAGTTGTGTGTGCTTGGCCAGTTCACGGGCTTGATCCGCCACTTGCATTGCCAGCTCACGGGTTGGCGTTAGGATCAAAATCCGCGGCGGGCCAGATTTTTTGCGTGGGAAATCCAGCAAATGCTGCAAGGCTGGCAGCAAAAAGGCGGCAGTTTTGCCCGTACCTGTTGGAGCCGAACCCAATACATCACGCCCATCCATCGCTGGCGGAATAGCCGCAGCTTGAATAGCGGTTGGGCGCTCATAGCCTTTGTCGCGTAGTGCGTCAATCAGGCGTTCATCGAGATCGAGTTCGGAAAAATTGGTTACAGTCATGGTCTTCCTCTACTTGGGGCGCCGATTATAGACGGGTTAGCCGAATTCTTCACCTGTTTAAGCGGTAATGATCTCTTTTCCCTTCAATCATATTGTCCTATGCTACGCCGGTTATAGATTTTGGTGACTAATGTGGGCGAACAATTGAAAAAAAAGCCGGTATTGCGTGGTGGTGGTTTCACTTTTAAACAATTTTTTGTGGCGCATGACCGTTGTGCAATGAAAGTGGGCACCGACGGTGTACTGCTGGGTGCCTGGGTACCGGTAGAAAAAGCCCTCAAAGTACTGGATATTGGCTGCGGTAGCGGGCTTATCGCCTTGATGATTGCTCAGCGTTCGTCATCAGAGATATTGATTGATGGTGTTGAACTGGAATCTGAGGCGGCGCAACAAGCGAGCAGCAACGCGGCGTTATCGCCTTGGGCTGCGCGAATACGAATTTATGCGCAAGATGTGCATCAGTTTGCCGAAAACCATCCTCATCAGTATGACCTGATAGTCAGTAATCCACCCTATTTTGCCCCCGCAGTGGCTTGCCGGGATGATGCCCGTGATACCGCACGTTACACCAGCTCCTTAACTCATGACGCTTTATTGAATTGCGCTGAGCAGCTTATCACAGAGGAGGGGCTGTTTTGTGTGGTTTTACCGCAGGATTTAGGTATTGAACTCGCTCGTTTGGCTGTGCAAAAAAAGTGGTTTGTCCGCAGCCAGGTTGATATTAGGGATCGCCCCGGTAAACCCTTGCATCGAATGTTGCTGACGTTATCGCGTGAATCCGGTGAAACTGAATACCAGAAATTGGATCTGCGCCAATCGGAAGGTGTCTACTCACCTGAGTTCTGCGCGCTAATCGGTGATTTTTATCTTAACTATTAGCCTAGGTATTAAGACTGCGGGGGAGAAATTGAAACAGGGCACAATGCTCGAAACTGCGCCCTGAAATGCATTATGGATGGAGAATGGTCGGTTTTGGATTATCTATTTGATCAGGATAATCAAGTGTATAATGCAAACCACGACTCTCTTTGCGGTCCATAGCACAACGTACAATTAACTCGGCGACCTGTACCAAATTACGTAATTCCAGCAGATTATTGGAGATACGGAAATTGGCATAATACTCATCAATCTCTTGCTGCAAAGTATTGATTCGGCGCAAAGCGCGCTCTAAGCGTTTAGTGGTCCGCACGATACCGACGTAGTCCCACATAAATAGGCGTAATTCATGCCAGTTATGTTGAATGACAACTCGTTCATCTGAGTTATCAACACGGCTCTCATCCCAGTCCGGTAAATGCTTAGCCAGCTTGGCATGGGGTAAGCGCGTAAGAATATCCTCAGCGGCAGACCAGCCGTAAACCAGACACTCAAGCAGCGAGTTAGATGCCATGCGGTTAGCACCATGCAAGCCGGTATAGCTGACTTCGCCAATGGCATATAACCCATCCAGATCGGTGCGCCCGTGCTGGTCTACCATCACGCCACCGCAGGTATAGTGCGCCGCCGGGACGATAGGAATGGCTTCTTTGGTCAGATCAATGCCCAATGACAGCAGTTTTTCGTAAATCATTGGGAAGTGCTGTATCACGAAATCAGCGGGTTTATGGCTGATATCTAAATACATGCAATCTGCACCGAGGCGCTTCATTTCATGGTCTATTGCGCGGGCGACGATGTCACGTGGCGCGAGCTCACCCCGTGAGTCAAAATCAGGCATGAAACGGCTACCATCAGGGCGCTTAAGATAGGCTCCCTCACCACGCAATGCTTCGGTCAATAAAAAATTACGAGCTTGCGGATGGAACAGGCAGGTCGGGTGAAATTGGTTAAACTCCAGGTTGGCGACTCGACATCCGGCACGCCAGGCCATGGCAATACCATCGCCAGAGGAGATATCTGGATTAGTGGTATATTGATAAACTTTAGCCGCGCCACCGGTGGCTAACACCACGGCTTTAGCCCGAAAAGTTTCAACTTTTTCCAACTCGCGGTTCCAGATGTAAGCGCCAACTACGCGTTTAGTCCCCGTCAGACCAATTTTGTTGGATGTGATAAGGTCGACTGCATTGCAGCGCTCTTTAACTAAAATATTAGGATGGGTACTTGCTTTACCTACGAGTGTGGTTTCTACTTCTTTACCTGTCGCATCAGCAGTATGCAGAATACGGCGATGGCTATGGCCGCCTTCACGCGTAAGGTGATAGCGTTCTTCGCCGCTGGCACTGGTTTCAGTATCAAACAGAACGCCTTGATCAATCAGCCATTGCACGCAAGAGCGGGCGTTGCTGGCAATAAACTCTACGGCGTCTTTGTCACAGAGTCCGGCCCCGGCAATCAAGGTGTCATCGACATGTGAACTGATGCTGTCGGTTTCATCAAAAACGGCAGCAATTCCTCCCTGAGCATAAAAAGTGGCGCCTTCATTAAGCGGCCCTTTACTCAGAACGGTAACTTTACAATGTGGCGCGAGGCGTAGTGCTAATGACAGACCGGCAGCGCCACTCCCGATGATCAATACATCGCTAACGTGTTCAGATGATGATTGCATATCGTATGATGTGTGCAGAAGAAGAGGGAATTTCATGTTAGCCTATCTGCCAGAGCAAAAGCTATGGCTATAAGATGTCTAAATAATATTCAGACAAAAAATCTGGCAACATGGAACTTTGCAAATTTTATAAACTCCAAGCGTGTGCTTGCTCAGGAAAATAAAGATATGGCTGGCAGTACTATTTTTGGCGTGAGGATAGATTTCGGGAGAGTTCACCTCGGATGAGCGAGCAGTTAACGGATCAGATGCTGGTTGAACGGGTCCAGAAAGGTGATCAGCAATCGTTCAATTTACTGGTAATTAGATACCAGCATAAGGTTGCGAGCCTAGTATCCCGATACGTGCCTCAGGGCGATGTCCCTGATGTAGTGCAGGAATCTTTTATTAAGGCGTATCGCGCACTGGCATCATTCCGTGGCGATAGCGCTTTCTATACCTGGCTTTATCGTATTGCTGTTAATACAGCAAAAAATTATTTAGTTGCTCAGGGGCGGCGCCCGCCATCCAGTGATGTGGATGCAAATGATGCTGAAAATTACGAAAATGCGGGTGCATTGAAAGAAATATCGAACCCTGAGAACTTAATGTTGTCTGAAGAATTAAGGCAGATAGTTTTTAAAACCATAGAGTCACTTCCTGAAGATCTCCGGATGGCGATTACACTCAGGGAGTTAGATGGTCTAAGCTATGAAGAGATAGCTGAAATTATGGACTGTCCGGTGGGTACTGTTCGTTCCCGTATCTTCCGCGCCAGAGAAGCTATTGATAACAAAGTTCAGCCGCTAATTCAGCGTTAAGCGGACACATAAAGGGTATTTGGCATGCAGAAAGAAAAGCTTTCCGCTCTGATGGACGGAGAAACTCTTGATAGTGAGCTGCTTGGATCTTTATCGAAAGATAAAGCATTGCAGCAAAGCTGGCAGAGCTATCACTTAATCCGCGATACCCTGCGGGGGGATGTTGGTGAAGTCTTGCATCTGGATATCGCCAGCCGTGTTGCAGAGGCGCTCAAAAACGAGCCAACTCGTTTTGCTCCTATTGCTGTGCCTGAATCTCAGCCACAACCACATACCTGGCAGAAAATGCCGTTCTGGCATAAAGTTCGCCCATGGGCCAGCCAGATTACGCAAGTGGGTGTGGCAGCCTGTGTTTCGTTAGCCGTCATTGTTGGGGTTCAGCAATATAACCAACCTGAGTCTGGTAATTTGCAGCCAGAGTCACCTGCATTTAATACATTGCCGATGATGGGTAAAGCTTCACCAGTCAGTTTTGGTGTCCCTGCTGATGGTTCTTTCGGAACGTCTCAACAACATCAAGTTCAAGAGCAACGTCGGCGCGTCAATATGATGACCCAGTTGCAAGATTTTGAATTGCAACGTCGTTTACCACAAACTGATGTGTTGCAGCAGCCTTCGACATCAACGCAAGCTGCAATTCAGGTCCCTGGCACTCAGTCCCTAGGAATGCAGCAGCAGTAATGAAGCAATTTTGGTTTTCCGTTTGTTTATTGGCGGGTAGTCTATTCATGCCAACATTAGCTTCGGCGGATACTGCGCCGATAGCTATGTTGCAGGAAATGAGCACTGCCAGCCAATCGCTCAATTATGAGCTATCGTATATCAATGTTAATAAGCAAGGGATTGATTCTCTTCGTTATCGACATGCTATTTTAGATAAAAAAACCTTGGCGCAATTACTGCGTATGGATGGCCCACGTACTGAGATCTTACAGCGTGGAAATGAAATAAGTTATTTCGAGCCAGGTTTTGACTCTTTTACCCTTGCCGGTGAGCATATTGTCGATGCATTACCTTCTGTTGTTTTCCCCGATTTTGAAAAATTATCAAAATATTATAACTATATTGCCCTTGGTCGTGCCCGCGTAGCGGATAGACCCTGTCAGGTTATTCGGGTGGTATCCCGTGACAGCACACGCTATAGCTATATTATTTGGATGGATGAGACAACCAAACTACCGATGCGTGTAGACCTGCTAGACAAGGATGGTGAAACACTCGAGCAGTTTCGGGTGATCTCTTTTGCTATCGGAGAGCCTATTCAGGAGATTCTGCAAGGTTTGGTCAAACTCTCTTTGCCGCCGTTGCTTGCGCTACCTGCTAAAACGAAGGTGGATTTCACTTGGGCGCCGCGCTGGTTGCCGGAAGGTGTTACTGAGGTTTCACGCAGCCGCCGTACGTTACCGAATATGGATACGCCAACAGAATCACGGCTGTATAGCGATGGTTTATTTAGCTTCTCGGTGAATGTGAACCCGCTGGGTAAAGATGTTCCCTCAGAACAATCTTTGCGTCAGGGGCGTCGTACTGTTCATACCGAAGCTCGCAATAATGTAGAAATATCCGTCGTTGGCGAACTGCCTCCTGCAACAGCGAAACGAATTGCTGATAGCGTAGTTATGGAGTCTGCAAAATGATGAAGGAGTGGGCTACCGTTGTCTCGTGGAAAAACGGAATTGCGCTTCTACGTTGTGAGCCACAATCTGGTTGTGGAAGTTGTAATGCGCGTAGTGGCTGTGGCAGCCATCTATTAAACGAATTGGGGCCAGAATCTGATCATCAACTACAAGTAGCGATTTCACAACCGCTTGAGCCAGGACAGAAAGTTGAAGTTGGGATCAGTGAAGGTAGCTTATTACGTTCTGCCTCTTTGGTTTATTTAACCCCAATAGCGGGGTTAATTGCTGGTGGGGCTCTGTTTCAGGCGTTATTTGTCACCGATGCGTTTACTGCTCTTGGTGCTATTTCAGGCGCTAGCTTAGGTTTTTTGTTAGCCAGAAAATTAGCTGCCAGAATTGAAGGGCAGAGTGATTATCAGCCTACGGTTTTACAAGTTGGGTTACCGCCAACGGCTATACGAATTCAGCAAGAGTAATGATTCATTATCGTCATCTTAGCCATAGTAGGCGGGGATGCGGTTTTGTATCATGTGTTCAATTAAAGCAATAAAAAGATCAGCACTGATCAGCGCCGAATAGTCTAATGAAAAGAGTATGTTACCTTCCGCATCAAATAATCGTATTTTGTCATGACGTTTTTCGCGACTGATCTCAATACGTAAAATATCTTCAATATAAATAATACCTTCTAACGTCATCAGTGCGTGCGCACTGAGTGTCAGTGGAGTTGTATCCATCTGTATTTTGCTTACTTTAATAATATTTAAAATGCCATTAACTATCGGTAAATTTAGCCAGCTATTATTTTTCCGGATTAGTTCAAATACGACATTTTTACCTAGAGCTAAAGTATTTAAACTTACTACGCCAACATGCATAACTTGCTGGTGAATTATCGTATTTATAAGAGGGTAAGCGTTGCTTATATTGTTAATGATAATATTCCATGGCTGAAGTTTTGATGTGCGAAATGCCATGGTGTTAATTCTACCATTAGGATTTATTCCGGTATGGTATTTATGAATGTACAGTATTTTATTAAATGGAATAAAATAGACATTTCCATTGTAATGATTAAAAACACGGACACCTTTTTCATAAAGGAAATAGGTAAAGGCTGGGTTACTATTCAATCGGGAATAAAATATAAAACTCAGTGAGATAACTGAAATAACAACGAAAAAAATAGAGGGGACAGATGGTGCTGATGAAATAGAGTTTGTTATTGAGGTAACAATGAGGGCAAGAACAGACGCCAATGTAAATATTATTGCAGCAATAGTTAGCTTTGATTTTTCAGTTTTAAACTCATGGCGGCTAAGTATTTTTCCTTCGTCAATCATAATATTCTCCATATGCCTGCCAAGAGGATATTTCACTTGGTTGATATTAATAACTCTAGGTTATTTCTCATTGAGGTAAATGAGCATTTTCCTAAAGTGATTTAATAAAAAGTGACACTCAAGAATAGAAATTATAGGCATAGAGTAATTATGGGTATTGTCTGTTTCTAGCGGATATTTGATAGAAATGGTTGTATGCGACTGTGGCATCAATCATCGTGAGCGGTAAGGTGTAGATACATTTTAACAGGGTAAATCAGCTAACAAGCTAAGTGTGATGCCTTTCACGAGGCTAATTTACAGTGTAAGATGCCTGCATATTTATGTGGGTAGTTTTGGGTTTGAGTCCATCGCTGTGTCCACCAATAATTAATTAAAGACAACGACTAGAGAAAAATTCATATAAATGAAGCACATAAGAAACTTTTCTATTATTGCCCATATTGACCACGGTAAATCGACACTGTCGGACCGTATTATTCAGATTTGTGGCGGATTATCTGAGCGTGAAATGGCCGCTCAAGTGCTCGATTCTATGGATCTGGAGCGTGAGCGTGGTATTACCATCAAGGCACAGAGTGTGACCCTTGATTATCATGCTAAAGATGGTCAAACCTATCAACTCAACTTTATTGATACCCCCGGTCACGTTGACTTCTCTTATGAAGTTTCCCGCTCTTTGGCGGCTTGTGAAGGGGCTCTATTGGTGGTGGATGCAGGGCAGGGCGTTGAAGCGCAGACGCTGGCAAACTGCTACACCGCAATGGAAATGAATCTGGAAGTTGTTCCGGTACTGAACAAAATCGACTTGCCTGCTGCTGATCCTGAGCGTGTTGCTGAAGAGATCGAAGATATCGTCGGTATTGATGCAACGGATGCGGTTCGTTGCTCAGCCAAAACAGGTGTTGGTGTACCTGATATTCTTGAGCGTTTGGTTCGTGATATCCCGCCACCAGAAGGTGATCCAGACGGCCCACTGCAGGCACTGATTATTGACTCCTGGTTTGATAACTATTTGGGTGTGGTGTCATTAATCCGTATCAAAAATGGTTCATTGCGCAAAGGCGACAAAGTTAAGGTGATGAGTACCGGTCAGAGCTATAACGCTGAGCGTCTGGGTATCTTCACGCCAAAACGTATTGATCGTGATGTGCTTAACTGCGGTGAAGTAGGCTGGTTGGTCTGTGCGATTAAAGACATTCTCGGTGCGCCAGTTGGCGATACCTTGACTTTAACCCGTAACCCCGCTGAGAAATCATTACCTGGCTTTAAGAAAGTTAAGCCGCAGGTTTACGCCGGTCTGTTCCCGATTAGCTCAGATGATTATGAAGCTTTCCGTGATGCACTCGGCAAGTTAAGTCTTAACGATGCGTCTTTATTCTACGAGCCAGAAAGCTCGACGGCATTGGGCTTTGGTTTCCGTTGTGGTTTCCTTGGCTTGCTGCATATGGAAATCATTCAGGAACGCTTGGAGCGCGAATACGATCTGGAATTGATCACCACGGCACCAACAGTGGTGTACGAAGTGGTCACCACCAGTCAGGAGACGGTTTATGTTGATAGCCCTTCCAAACTGCCCGCACTGAACAATATTGAAGAGCTGCGCGAACCTATCGCTGAATGCCACATGTTGTTGCCACAGGAGTATCTGGGTAACGTCATCACGTTGTGTATCGAAAAACGTGGTATGCAGACCAACATGGTTTACCACGGTAACCAAGTTGCGTTGACATATGAAATTCCAATGGCTGAAGTGGTGCTTGATTTCTTCGACCGCTTGAAATCCACCTCTCGCGGTTATGCTTCACTGGATTACAATTTCAAACGTTTCCAGACTTCTGACATGGTCCGTGTTGATGTGTTAATCAACAATGAACGTGTGGATGCGTTGGCACTAATTACCCATCGCGATAATGCGCAGTACCGTGGTCGTGATCTGGTTGAGAAAATGAAAGAGCTGATCCCACGCCAGCAATTCGATATTGCGATTCAGGCGGCTATCGGCAACCACATCATTGCTCGTTCAACAGTGAAACAGCTACGTAAAAACGTACTGGCGAAGTGTTATGGCGGTGACGTTAGCCGTAAGAAAAAACTTCTGCAGAAACAGAAAGATGGTAAGAAACGTATGAAGCAGGTCGGTAACGTTGAATTACCGCAAGAGGCTTTCTTGGCTATTCTGCATGTCGGAAAAGACAGTAAATAAGGAGTTTTGATGGCTAATATGTTCGCTTTGATTTTAGCGATAGCAACGCTGTTGACAGGGATTATCTGGTGCTTCGAGCGGTTTAAATGGGGCCCTGCCCGTCAGGCGAAAATTGCAGCAGTACATGCGCAAACGGCGGAGATCAAGGCACAAACGGGCTGTGCGGTAGATAATAAAACTTTATCGCAGGCGGCTAAACAACCCGGCTGGATTGAAACTTGTGCCTCCGTCTTCCCGGTGTTGGCACTGGTATTTATCGTGCGTTCGTTTATTTACGAGCCTTTCCAGATCCCATCTGGTTCGATGATGCCAACGCTATTGATCGGTGATTTCATTCTGGTTGAGAAGTTTGCTTACGGCATTAAAGATCCGATAACGCAAACTACGCTGATCCCTACCGGGCATCCGAAACGCGGTGATATTGCGGTGTTTAAATATCCGCTTGATCCACGTGTGGACTATATCAAACGTGTGGTGGGGTTGCCGGGTGATCGGGTTAGCTATAATCCAATCAGCAAAGAAGTGACGGTTCAACCTGCGTGTAATACCGGGACTTCTTGTGATAGCGCGTTGCCGATTACTTACAGCCCATCTGAGCCAAGTGATTTTGTGCAGACATTCCGCTATAGCGGTAATGGCGAAGCTTCTGCTGGATTCTTCCAGATCCCGACTAATCAGGCTGTGCCTGATGGTGGCGTGCGTCTGCGTGAGCGTAGCGAGACGTTAGGATCAGTTGCACACCATATTCTGACTGTTCCAGGGCGTCAGGATCAGATAGGTGCCTATTATCAGCAACCTAACCAGCCTCTAGGGGTTTGGGTCGTGCCGGAAGGCCATTACTTTATGATGGGCGACAACCGCGATAATAGCGCAGATAGCCGCTACTGGGGTTTTGTGCCAGAGCGTAATCTGGTCGGTAAGGCCACGGCTATTTGGATGAGTTTTGAAAAGCAAGAGGGTGAATGGCCAACGGGCGTACGTTTAAGTCGGATTGGTGGCATTCATTAATATCGACTCCCCAACGTCATTAGCGTGACAGTAGGTCGTCGTTAATAACTCTCGAATCACGGGTAAATATCAGTGATTCGAGAGTGTGAATGCTGCTAATACCGCAGTGAGTTCAGGTGAGCGGGGTATTTAAACGCAGCATTATATTTCCACTCGTTGTAGAATAACCTTTCGAGCGATAAATGTTGGCTCTTTTATGGGGGCCACTGCAAACGAAACAGTTTTGTCCTGATATTTTTGGTGGATCAGACCTGTTCCGTATGCTGTAGTTTTTGACGCATTCTTGATCTATTGGTAACTCATGAACCCCATCGTAATAAATAGGCTACAGCGGAAGCTGGGCTACACTTTTCAACAGCAGGAGCTCTTGCTGCAAGCACTGACTCATCGTAGCGCCAGTAGCAAACACAATGAGCGTTTGGAGTTCCTGGGTGACTCTATATTAAGTTTTGTTATCGCCAATGAGCTGTATCGCCGTTTCCCCCGTGTTGATGAAGGGGATATGAGCCGGATGCGTGCGACATTGGTTAGAGGCAATACACTCGCCGAAATGGCCCGTGAGTTTGACCTTGGTGAGTGTCTACGCCTCGGGCCGGGCGAGTTGAAGAGTGGTGGTTTTCGCCGCGAATCAATTTTAGCGGATACGGTAGAAGCCTTGATTGGCGGTATATTCTTAGATAGCGATATACATATGATTGAACGGCTGATCCTCGACTGGTATCGCAGTCGGTTAGAGGAAATCAGCCCCGGTGATAAGCAGAAAGACCCGAAAACGCGCCTGCAAGAGTATTTGCAGGGCCGTCATCTGCCATTGCCTTCTTATCTGGTCGTGCAGGTTCGCGGTGAAGCACATGACCAGGAATTTACTATCCACTGCCAGGTGAGTGGCTTGAATGAACCGGTAATAGGTACTGGCTCAAGCCGACGTAAAGCTGAGCAGGCGGCAGCGGAACAAGCGCTGAAACAGTTGGAGCTTGAATGAGCGAAGTAGAAAAAACGTATTGTGGTTTTATTGCAATTGTAGGTCGCCCAAATGTGGGTAAATCTACCTTGCTGAATGAATTGTTGGGGCAAAAGATCTCCATCACTTCACGTAAACCGCAAACCACACGCCACCGTATTATGGGTATCCATACTGAAGGGCCTTATCAGGCTATCTATGTTGATACCCCTGGGCTGCATATTGAAGAAAAACGCGCCATTAACCGCTTAATGAATCGCGCGGCAAGCAGCTCTCTTGGTGATGTGGAATTAGTGATTTTTGTGGTTGAAGGCACCAATTGGACTGCCGACGACGAAATGGTGGTTAATAAGCTGCGCAGCTTAGATTGCCCAGTGTTATTGGCGATCAACAAAGTTGATAACGTAACAGACAAAAGTAAGCTGTTGCCGCATATCCAGTTCTTAAGCAAGCAGATGAATTTCCTTGATGTTGTGCCGATCTCTGCTGAGAAAGGGATGAACGTGGATACTATTGCTGGCATCGTGCGCAAGCTTATGCCGGAAGCTGAACATCACTTCCCGGAAGATTACATCACTGACCGCTCCCAGCGTTTTATGGCGTCAGAGATCATTCGCGAAAAGCTGATGCGCTTTTTGGGTGAGGAGTTACCTTACTCAGTGACCGTTGAGATTGAACAGTTTGTACCAAATGAACGCGGTGGCTATAACATCCACGGGTTGATTTTGGTTGAGCGCGAAGGCCAGAAGAAGATGGTCATCGGCAACAAGGGTTCAAAAATCAAGACCATCGGCATTGAAGCCCGTCAGGACATGGAAAAAATGTTCGAGGCTAAAGTGCATCTTGAGCTGTGGGTGAAAGTGAAATCAGGCTGGGCAGATGACGAACGTGCATTGCGCAGCTTAGGCTATACCGACGACCTGAAGTAAGGTCGCCAATGGACGGTTGGCAGCGCGCATTTGTCCTGCATGGGCGACCTTACAGTGAAACCAGTCTGATGCTGGATTTATTCACTGAAGGGGAAGGCCGTATGCGGGTGCTGGCAAAAGGTGCGCGCGGTCGCCGCTCCAATCTAAAAGGCTGCTTGCAGCCTTTTACGCCTTTACTGGTTCGCTGGACCGGCCGCGGTGAAGTCAAAACATTACGCAGTGCTGAGCCTGTGTCGTTGGCTCTCCCATTGAGCGGGTCTATGTTGTACAGCGGTTTATATGTCAATGAGCTGCTTTCTCGCGTGTTAGAACACCAAACCAATTACTCAGCTCTATTCTTCGACTATCTACACTGCTTGCAATCATTGGCTGGTAGCGATGGAACTCCTGAATATGCATTGCGCCAGTTTGAATTGGCGATATTGGCTCATCTTGGCTATGGGGTTGATTTTCTTCATTGTGCCGGTAGCGGACAACCGGTATCAGACACCATGACCTACCGCTATCGGGAGGAAAAAGGCTTTATTGCCAGTCTGGTTATTGACCATTACAGCTTTACCGGCCGCCAATTGCTGGCTTTGGCTAACCGTGAATTTCCTGATGCCGATACTTTGCGTGCTGCTAAACGATTCACCCGCATTGCTCTGAAACCCTATCTGGGCGGTAAGCCACTAAAAAGTCGCGAACTGTTTCGCCAATTTGTCATTAAACCGCCGGCTGAACCCTTAGCCTAGCGCGGGCCTTCACTATTTAAGCTCTCTTCGCCAATTTTCACTTATTGCCGCCAGTCGACTCAGTGTAAACTGCGAGGCACTTATACGTTTTATAGCAGGCTTTTTTTGCGTGCTTATTGACCTAATCAAGATGCATCCATAACTGGAGGGCTGTCATGGCTGATTTGTTGCTGGGCGTTAATATCGATCACATCGCGACATTACGAAATGCACGTGGAACTATTTACCCCGATCCTGTTCAGGCCGCGTTTATCGCCGAACAAGCCGGTGCTGACGGTATTACCGTGCATTTACGTGAAGATCGTCGCCATATTACCGATCGCGATGTGTGTATCTTGCGTCAAACCATCCAGACCCGCATGAATCTGGAAATGGCAGTCACCGATGAAATGGTGGGTATTGCCTGTGAGCTACAACCCCACTTTTGCTGTTTGGTGCCGGAAAAACGCCAGGAAGTGACCACCGAAGGCGGCCTGGATGTCGCAGGGCAAATTGATAAAATGACCGTCGCGGTCAGCCGATTAGCTGAGGCGGGCATTTTGGTATCACTGTTTATTGATGCTGATATGCGCCAGATTGATGCAGCTGTTACCGTCGGCGCGCCTTATATTGAAATCCATACTGGCGCTTATGCGGATGCCTCCACTGATTTAGCGCGTCAGGCTGAATTAGTGCGGATCACCAAAGCCGCGACTTATGCTGCCAGCAAAGGGCTGAAGGTTAATGCGGGTCATGGCCTGACTTACCATAATGTGCAGCCGATCGCCGCCCTACCTGAAATGCACGAGCTGAATATTGGCCATGCCATTATTGGTCAGGCAGTGATGACCGGCCTTGCCGCTGCGGTTAGCGAGATGAAAGTCTTGATGCGGGAAGCGCGTCGTTAATGGCTATCCTTGGCTTAGGCACTGATATTGTTGAAATTTCAAGGATAGAAGCGGTGGTTGAACGTAGCGGTGACAGGCTGGCGCGGCGCATCCTGAGTCCATCGGAATGGCAACATTATCAGCAGCATCAGCAGCCAATCCGTTTTCTGGCTAAACGTTTTGCGGTCAAAGAGGCGGCGGCCAAAGCATTTGGCACCGGTATCCGTAATGGGTTGGCGTTTAATCAGTTTGAAGTGGTTAACGATGCCTTAGGTAAGCCGACCCTGCATTTGCATCAACGGGCAGCCGAATTAGCCGCTGAGCTGGGGGTCAAATCGCTACATGTTACTTTAGCCGATGAGCGGCGTTATGCCTGCGCGACAGTGATTATTGAAAGTTAGCGCAATTTTTACCGCGAACGGCGGCGAAAGAGCAACTAACAGGCGTGCATGAAAATGCCGCCTTTTTTATTCGCAGGTGGCTATTACAGACGATCGGCGTGATGCAGTTGGACAAACTTATCCCACAGCTGTTCGTTAGATTCAACCCAGGCAGGATCGGTAGAAATGGTATTATCGATAGGGCAGACCAACTGGCAAGTTGGCGTCTCGTAGTGACCAACACATTCCGTGCAGCGCATTGGGTCAATCTGATAGATCTCTGCACCCATAGAAATTGCCTCGTTAGGGCATTCCGGCTCGCACATGTCGCAATTAATGCATTTACGAGTGATCAATAGGGCCATGATTCTCTTACCTTAGGTCGGGTATTCTCAGCAGCGGAGGATTATACGCCTCTCAACTCCTTAGACCAGTTTTTTCATCAGTGCAGCACTGTGCTTAATGTGATCCTGAGCGCTTTCAAGATCTTGCTGAATCATCGCCATAAATAGCAGATCCGTCAGTGCATATTGCGCAGTGCTGGAAGAGATAGCAGCACTGCGGATCACCGGTTCTTCCGAGATGGTATACAAGCAGTGGTCAGCGCGCTGCTGCAAACTATTGGGGGAGAAACTGGTCAGTGCCAGCACTTTGGCACCACACCGCTGCGCCTCTTCAGCCGCCAGATTGATCTCTCGCCGCTCGCCACTAAAGGAGATAGCCAACAGCAAATCCCGCGAATCCAATGCTTGCACGGCAGCTAACTGTGCGTGCATATCCGTTTCCGATACTGCCATCACACCAATTTTCAGCAGCTTATAGGCAAGATCTTTCGCCACCAGCCCTGAAGCGCCAATGCCGGTCAAGATAATGCGCCGTGCCGCCCGCAGCATCTCCAGGGCTTGGGTGAGGCGCTGCTCGCTATTGATATCCAGTGTGGCGCGCAGCGCGGCGGCTTTTTCACTCAATAACTTCTCGCCGACAGTTTTTAAGCTGTCGGTGCTCAGAATTTGGTTATGAAGTGTGACGGCCTGCGTGGGGGCGGCGACAACTTCGCTGAGGGCCAGCTTGAGGGCCGGAAAACCTTTGTAGCCTAATTTTTGAGCAAATTTAACCACTGCCGATTGGCTGACACCGGTCTGCTGCGCCAGTCGTTGCGAACTCAGATGGCGCGCCTGTTCAGGGTTGGTCAGCAGAAAGTTGGCCAACTTGCGATCATTTTGTGCCAGCGTCGGGTAGAGCTGACGGATACGTAGAAGAGTGCTCATAAATCAGTTCCTGAATCAGGGGCGCTTGATAAAGAATACCCATAAATACTTAGGGTAAAGGCTAAGTTAGGGAGCATAGCACCCTTTTTTTGTGATCATCCGATGAATGAGACAAGAAAACAGTCGCTTTAATGAATATTATATTCAATTATAAGTAAATAATTGTGAATTAAAAATTCAGTGAGGAGTAAATAATGAATCTGGGCGCGTTGATTTCTGAAAGCCGCAATCCGGCCACCATGGAGTTGGACAAACTCTCCACGCTGGAGATGCTGACTTGCATTAATGATGAAGACTGTAAAGTGCCGCAGGCCATTCGCCTGGTCTTGCCAGCCATTGCACAGGCGGTTGAATTGGCTGCCGGGGCATTAAAGCAGGGCGGGCGGCTGATTTATTTGGGGGCAGGGACCAGCGGGCGGCTTGGGGTTTTGGATGCCTCTGAATGCCCGCCAACTTTCGGTGTGCCTCATGGCATGGTGATTGGTTTAATTGCTGGCGGCCCTGGTGCGTTACTCAAAGCCGTCGAAGGTGCCGAAGATGATATGGCGCTCGGCGCACGCGATTTGCAAGATTTGAATCTCACCGCCACCGATATGGTGGTTGGTCTGGCGGCTTCGGGCCGCACGCCTTATGTCATTGGTGCCCTGCGCTATGCCCGCCAGTTGGGCTGTCCGACGGCGGCCATCTCCTGTAATCCGGACTCCCCTATCGCGCAGGAAGCACAGGTTGCTATCTCACCGCTGGTCGGGCCGGAGGCGCTGACCGGTTCCACACGAATGAAATCAGGTACTGCGCAGAAATTGGTGCTGAATATGTTATCCACCGGCGCGATGGTCAAGCTGGGGAAGGTCTACCAAAATCTGATGGTGGATGTGAAAGCGACCAATGTGAAGCTGGTTGATCGCGCTTGCCGTATCGTGGTGGAAGCCACTGGTGCCAGCCGTGCAGAGGCTGAAAATGCCCTGTCGCAGACTGAATTTGAAGTCAAACCAGCCATTTTGATGATTCTGAAAGGGGTGAGCGCCGAGCAGGCCCGTCAGGATCTCCAGCAGCATCATGGTTATTTACGTGCCGCATTGTAAGAGTCACTTTCAGGGGATCGGCAATGGATAAGTCAACGATATTGGCAACACAAATTCTTGCGGGTATTGGCGGTGAAGGGAATATTCTCAAACTTGAGAACTGCATGACCCGGGTTCGTATTGTCGTGAAAGATGAGCAACTGCCGGATTTAGTGCTGCTTAAACAGCTACCAGGCGTGAAGGGCTACATCAAGCAGGGGGAGCAGCATCAGCTGATTGTTGGCCCCGGCGCGGCGTCCAAAGTGGTTGATAGTATGCGTAGGCTATTGAAAAACAACACGGATGATGTTGCGGTGTCTCAGGATGATATCAGCCGCAATAAGTCGCAGGCCAAGGCTAAATATGGCGCTCCGATGAGTGAAGCTTTGCGGCAATTGGCGAACATATTCATCCCGATTATTCCTGCATTTATTGCCTCAGGTTTGATTATGGGGATAGTTAACCTGCTGAAACGGCCTGATATTTCCGGCGATCTGGCGCTGCAATATCCGAACCTGCTCGGCCTGCTGGCCATTTTCGGCAGCGCGGTTTTCGCCATTATGAATATTTTGGTGGGGGTGAATGCCGCCAAAGTCTTTGGTGGCTCTGCGGCAATGGGGGGCGTGATGGCGGGCATTCTGACCAGCCCGGCATTGGCGCAAATTACCTTATTCGGCGAGGCATTGCAACCGGGGCGGGGCGGGGTCATCGCCGTATTACTGGTGGTGGCACTCATGTGTTGGCTGGAGAAGTGGCTACGCCAGCGCTTGCCGGAGTCCATTGAGCTTATCGTCAACCCACTGCTGACCACCCTGATTACCGCCTCGTTAGCCATTGTGATTTTGCAGCCATTGGGCGGCTATATCTCTGAGGGCATCACCTATGGTGTCAATCTGGCGATTGATCATGGCGGTTTGCTGGTGGGTGCACTGTTGTCCGGCTTCTTCCTGCCACTGGTATTGACCGGGCTGCATCAAGGTCTGGTTCCTATTCATGTGGAGCTGGTTCAGGCCCACGGTGCCAATCCACTGTTGCCGATTTTGGCGATGGCGGGTGTCGGGCAGGTGGGGGCGGCGCTGGCGGTATTAATGAAAACCCGCAATAGCCGATTGAAAAAAGTGATCAAAGGGGCGCTGCCAGTGGGCATCCTGGGGATCGGCGAGCCGCTGATTTTCGGTGTTACTTTGCCTTTGGGGAAACCTTTTATTGCTGCCTGTTTAGGGGGCGCGGTGGGGGGCGCACTGATCAGTTACTGGAAAGTGGCGACCGTGATTACTTTTGGTATTTCCGGTTTACCACTGGCGCTGACCATTGTGACAGGTAAAGTGATGTTGTATTTAGTGGCGATGGTTGTCACCATACTGGCAGGTTTTCTATTTACCTGGTTTATGGGATTTAATGACCCTGAGGAGTAACTTTTGAGCGAAAAGCAGGCCAGCTCCACCTTTGAGCAAACTGACATTAACCCAAAAGCGACGCGCGAGCCGCCAGCCGCCAGTACCAAACGCATTGTCTTTTTTGATTTAGATGGCACTTTGCATCAGCAGGATATGTTTGGCAGTTTTTTGCGTTTTTTGTTGCGCCACCTGCCACTGAATTGGTTGCTGGTGATCCCGCTACTGCCGGTGGTTGGGCTGGGATTATTGGCTGGGGGGCGCTGTGCCCGCTGGCCGCTGAGTCTGTTGCTGTGGGCGACGACCTTCGGGCGGCGGGAAGCGAAGCTGAAAGATTTGGAGTTGCGCTTCGTGCAGGCGTTTCGGCAGAAAGTTACCGCGTTTCCGGTGGTGGTGATGCGGTTGCGCGAATATCTGGAGAGCAGTGACGCCGAAGTTTGGCTAATCACCGGTTCGCCGCAACGATTGGTCGAGCAGGTTTACCATGACTCAACATTTATCCACCGCTTACGACTGGTGGGGAGCCGCATGGCACGGAGTAATGGTGGCTGGGTGCTGCCCCTGCGCTGTTTGGGGCCAGAGAAAGTGGTGCAACTGGAGCAACGGCTGGGGTCGCCGCTGAAACTCTACAGCGGATACAGCGACAGCAAGCAGGATAACCCGCTGCTGCACTTCTGTGAGCATCGTTGGCGGGTCAGTAAAACCGGCGAATTGCAGCAACTAGAATAGAAATAATCACAGCGATCCGCCAGGTTAATAGGTTCAGCCCTTAGTGAGTGACGTCATTGTCATGGTGACCCAGCCGCCAGATCCGCTCAGCATGTCTGCCCAGCAGCCATAGGCTGATACCCAGCAGCAGGAACAGCACCGTCTTTGGCATTGCATCCCAGAAGAACTCAAAGAAGCGGGTATACAGGTTGATGGCGAGGAATGTCAGGCCAAAGCCGCGTAACATCGCATCATCCCGTTTTAGCCCTAGCCAGATGGCCATTCCAGCCGCGATGGCAAACAATAAACTCCAATGTAACAGCTCTATCTGGCGAGTCTGATACCAATGGTCAATATCGCCGTAATTGCCAAAAATAGACAGTATCCATAAGGCGATAAACAGGTAAAGCAGCCCCATCGCCTGCGAAACGCGGTCAAGCCGGCGCATTGCCAGCTGCGGTTGCAACGCCAGCGCGGCGGCGCAAAGCACCAGGCCAAAGGCGATAAAGCGCATCGGATAATTCATTCCTAGCCAATAAGCGCCCCAACCCGATGCATAGCCGGTCTCCGCCCCAAAGGCATTCCCCAGCGAGAGTAAGGCAAATAGCCACACCAGCGGCGAGCGGCCAAACCAACCGACCACGCCATAGATAAGAGTACCGAGCAGCAATAAGCCAGAGAATCGTCCACTGCCATTATCCAGCCAGAGACCGAGTTGGCTGATGGCAGCGGCGGTCATTAGGACGCCGAGGAACAGTATCGCCTCATTGCTGTAGATTTTGCTGGGATCTTGTCGGCGGCGGCGAAAGCCCCAAATATAAAGCAGGGTTGCCAAGACCCCTGTCACGACGACCCGCACCGGGGGATCGAAGCGGAAAAACTGGCTAATCCAATTGAGCAGGAGTGTGTCAGCCATTAAGCTGCCAATGGAGATAACCAGTGACGCCAGTGCCGCGAGAAAGGCATAACCTGCCAGCCTGCGCCAGTCAAAAGGTTGAATATCAATGTGGTTTAATAAGCGCTGATGCTCTTCCTCGGGGATCACCCCTTCACTAGCCCATCCATTGAGGGTTTTGCGCACAATCGCGGCATTTTTCTTGCTGAGCTTCATTTATCTGGCTTCCATTATCAGAGAACACTCATATCGGCAGATACCCTTTCGGTCAGGTAGGTTTTCTATCCAGTCGAAACAGTAACCGATCATGATATTCTGAGCTACTTTATATGCAGTTAGCGAGGTTGTTGCGGGGATAACGAGTGTAGAGGCTATGGTTCGCTGTGTATAATGCACGCCGCAAAAGTAGCTGAGAGGTTAATGTGTCTGCTGATAATAATTTATCTTCTGAATATGTGTCGACCGCTGAGTACAGTGATGAGTACTGGATGCAGCGCGCGTTGATGCTGGCCCTTCGTGCGCAGGAAGAGGGTGAAGTTCCGGTAGGCGCGGTGTTAGTGCTGGATAATCAGGTGATTGGCGAAGGTTGGAACCGCTCTATTCGCGATAACGATCCCACGGCCCATGCAGAGATCATGGCGCTACGTCAAGGTGGGCAAGCAGTGCAGAATTATCGTCTGCTAGACGCCACATTATATGTGACGTTGGAACCCTGCGTGATGTGTGCCGGTGCTATGGTTCATGGTCGGATCCGTCGTCTGGTGTATGGGGCGAATGATCTGAAAACCGGTGCCGCAGGATCACTGCTGGACATTTTACGCCACCCAAGGATGAATCATCAGGTAGAGATCCGCGCCGGTGTGCTGGCGGAGGCCTGTTCCCACCAATTGAGCGCGTTTTTTCGCCTGCGTCGCGAGCAGCAGAAAGCATTAAAAGTTGCGCAGCGGGCCTCTGTGGATAAAAATTAACCCGCGCGCGATAACTTGATGTGGAAAATGAGTGTTAGTTATTGATTGACCAGCCGGGGGCGACGACCGGATAGGCTCTCCCCAGCTCAGCCTCAATAGCGGCGTGTTGGGCGGCTTTTTTCTCTTTTTCCTGCAAATACCCCACCAAACTCACCTGATAACGGCGAATATTCTCGACGTAGTTATAAGCCTCGTGACCACGGGCGTAGCCATAGGTGGTGCTCGGGTAGTAGCGCTTTTGGCTCAGCATGGGTAGCCGCATTTTGACGTCAACCCAGCTGTCTGGGTTGCCATTCTGGTTTTTGGTCAGTCGACGGGCATCCAGCATATGACCATAGCCCATATTGTATGCCGCCAGCGCGAACCAGACTCGCTCATCTTCCGGGATGGTTTCCGGCACTTTTTGCATCAGCCGCTGCAAATAGATGGAGCCACCTCTAATGCTCTCCTCGGGGTCCACGCGGTCTTTGACCCCTAAACCATCTGCGGTGGCGCGGGTTAGCATCATCAAGCCACGCACACCGGTCGGCGAGGTAGCTTGGGGGTTCCAATGAGACTCTTGATAAGCAATCGCCGCCAGCAATTTCCAATCGATATCACCAGCATGTTTTTCAAACAGCGGCCGGAAAGTGGGCAGCACATTGTCGATGGCGGACAGGAAGGTTTTGGTATCGACATAATCAAAGCTACCGACATGGCCGAGATATTTCTCCTCCAGCCGCGCCAAACTGCCGTCTTCCACCATCTGGCTGTAGAAATCGAGCATCGCGGCATACAAGCTGTCATCACTGCCTTTGCGGAAATACCAGGTCACTGGCTCTTCATCAGTCACATCAAAGGCGACCGCCAATTGCGGGTGAATGCGTTGCAGCAGAGCAATGGTGATGGAGTCACCCAGGGTATAGTCGAGTTTGCCATCAGCAACTTGCTCCAGTAGCTCTTTCCCTGAGCGATCAATGGACGATCCCCAGTTAAGATCCGGATATTTGCTCTGCTTAAGCTGTTTTAGTGTGGTCATATGGGCTGAACCGGAGGCGACAATCAGCTGCCCTTTCAGATCACCGAAGGATTTTGGCCGTGGTGTGCCAAGTCGGTAGACCAACTGCTGCGAGACCGAATAGTAGGCAGGGCCAGTGCGCGCCCGATTGAGACGCTCGCGGTTATAGATAAGCCCGGCGGCCAGCATATCTGCATCATCGCTATCTAAAGCATCAAACAGATCGTCAATATTATGACGCGGGGTCATGACCAGCTTGACCCCCAGATAGTCAGCAAAACGTTTTGCCAGCTCATAGTCGAGGCCGGAAGGACCATCTTTTCCGGGTGTGTAGTTCAGTGGTGAACTAATAGTGCTAACTCGCAGCTCACCACGGGCTTTTATGCGATCGAGTTGCCCCTCCTGGCCATTGCGCCAGGGAATATTGGGCCACAGCGCGAGGGCCAAAAGTATGGCAACTACACCGATAACAAAGTAATTTAATTTTATGCGCGTCAAATAGTTATCTCTCGGCAGCGCTCTTTATATGTGTGTCGTGAAGCGAGAATCGACATGGTTAAATCCCCAGTGGAGTGGCATTTTGCGCAACAAATCGTCAGTGTGCAACTTTATTGCGTGCTTATTTATCCGGTATTCAGCTGATAATCCTAATCGCAGTTTCTGACGCAATTATGAATAATAGCTACGCAAACGGTTTCGTCGGCGGCTTAGATTCACTATAATGGCGCGCGTTTTCCCCTGTTTTGCGCCAATGAGTGCTGCGCCCAATGAAGTGCTGTTCCAGTCGCTTCGAAGAGAGAGAAACTTAGATTATGGAAATACTGCGTGGTTCGCCCGCTTTGTCGGCTTTTCGTATTACCAAACTGTTGTCCCGTTGCCAGGATGCTCATCTGCCGGTGAGTGATATCTACGCCGAATATGTTCACTTTGCCGATGTTAGCGCACCACTGAGTGCCGATGAACACGCCAGACTCCAGCGGCTGCTTAAGTATGGGCCATCTCTCCCTGAGCACGCGCCAGAAGGGCGTTTACTGCTGGTTACCCCAAGGCCGGGAACCATCTCTCCGTGGTCTTCCAAAGCCACTGATATCGCGCACAACTGTGCATTGCCACAAGTGCTGCGGCTGGAACGTGGTTTGGCCTTCTATATTCAAGGCCCGAATCTGACCGAAAGCCAGTGGCAACAATTGTCGGCGCTGCTGCATGATCGCATGATGGAAACGGTATTTTCCGATTTGCAGCAAGCAGAACAGCTGTTCTCTCATCATCAGCCAGCCCCGGTACAACGGGTGGATATTCTGGCGCAGGGCCGCAGTGCACTGGAGCAGGCCAATACCAAATTGGGTCTGGCACTGGCAGCGGATGAAATTGATTATCTGCTGGCCGCCTTTACCGGGCTTGGGCGCAACCCGACGGATATTGAGCTGTATATGTTTGCGCAGGCAAACTCTGAGCACTGCCGCCATAAGATCTTTAACGCGGATTGGATAATCGACGGGGTTGCTCAGCCTAAGACACTGTTCAAAATGATCAAAAATACCTTCGAACACACGCCGGATTACGTGTTGTCTGCTTATAAAGATAATGCGGCGGTGATGGAAGGTTCTCAGGTTGGGCGCTTCTTTGCCGCACCAGAGAGTGGTGTTTATGGCTACCATCAGGAAGAGGCGCATATCCTGATGAAAGTTGAGACCCATAACCACCCGACGGCAATCTCACCCTGGCCGGGTGCGGCGACCGGGTCTGGTGGTGAGATCCGTGATGAAGGTGCCACCGGACGTGGCGCAAAACCGAAAGCGGGTTTGGTGGGTTTCTCGGTTTCTAACTTGCGGATCCCTGGCTTCGAACAGCCGTGGGAAGAGAATTTCGGCAAGCCGGACCGGATAGTCACCGCGCTGGATATCATGACCGAAGGCCCATTGGGCGGTGCCGCATTTAACAACGAATTTGGTCGTCCAGCACTGCTGGGCTACTTCCGCACCTATGAAGAGCGGGTTAACAGCCATAATGGCACTGAGTTACGCGGCTACCATAAGCCCATTATGTTGGCGGGCGGGATCGGTAATATCCGTGCGGATCATGTGCAAAAAGGTGAGATAACCGTCGGCGCTAAGCTGGTGGTGCTCGGCGGCCCGGCAATGAATATCGGTCTGGGTGGCGGCGCGGCGTCATCCATGGCTTCCGGTCAGTCAGATGCGGATCTGGATTTCGCCTCGGTACAACGGGATAACCCAGAGATGGAGCGCCGCTGTCAGGAGGTGATCGACCGCTGTTGGCAGCTAGGTGACCACAACCCGATTCTGTTTATCCATGACGTCGGCGCGGGTGGCTTGTCCAACGCCATGCCGGAGCTGGTCAGCGATGGCGGTCGTGGTGGTCGTTTTGAGCTGCGCGACATCCTGAACGACGAGCCGGGCATGAGCCCGCTGGAAGTGTGGTGTAACGAATCTCAGGAGCGTTATGTCATGGCGATCGCCCCGGCGCAGATGGCACAGTTTGATGAGATCTGCCGCCGTGAGCGCGCCCCCTATGCGGTGATTGGTGAAGCCACGGAAGAGTTACATCTCACCCTCAATGATCGCCATTTCGATAATCAACCTATTGATATGCCACTGGATGTGCTGCTGGGCAAAACGCCGAAAATGCTGCGCGACGTGAAGAGCTTGCAGGCCGAAGGTGAGGCGCTGGAACGTGCTGATATCACGATTGCCGATGCGGTAAAACGGGTGATGCATCTGCCCGCTGTGGCAGAAAAAACCTTCCTGATCACCATTGGCGACCGCACCGTAACCGGTATGGTGACCCGTGATCAGATGGTGGGACCATGGCAGATCCCGGTGGCCGACTGTGCGGTCACCAGTGCCAGCCTTGATAGCTACTATGGTGAGGCGATGTCGCTGGGCGAACGCGCGCCAGTGGCCTTGCTCGATTTCGCCGCCTCCGCCCGTTTGGCGGTCGGTGAAGCGCTGACCAATATCGCCGCCACCCAAATTGGCGAGTTGAAGCGCATTAAGCTGTCAGCTAACTGGATGTCAGCCGCCGGTCACCCCGGTGAAGACGCCGGTTTGTATGACGCGGTGCGCGCTGTCGGCGAAGAGCTATGCCCGGCGCTGGAAATTACCATTCCAGTGGGCAAAGACTCCATGTCGATGAAAACGCGCTGGCAGGAAGGTGATGAGCAGCGCGAAATGACCTCGCCGCTGTCACTAGTGATTACGGCTTTCGCCCGTATTGAAGATGTGCGCCATACCGTGACGCCACAGCTGAGCACTGATAAAGGTGATAACGCGCTGCTGCTGATTGACTTAGGCGCAGGCCACAATGCATTGGGGGCCACGGCTCTGACACAGGTTTATCGCCAATTAGGGGATAAACCGGCGGATGTGCGCGATGTGCAACAGCTGGCGGGCTTCTTTAACGCCATGCAGCGGCTGGTGGCGGATCAGCTGTTGCTGGCCTATCACGATCGTTCTGATGGCGGTTTGTTGGTGACACTGGCTGAAATGGCCTTTGCTGGTCATTGTGGCATTGATGTCGATATTCACTCGCAGGGCAATGATTCACTGGCCGTATTGTTCAATGAAGAGTTGGGGGCGGTGATCCAGGTTAGTGCTGAGCAGCGTGGCGCGGTAGAAAAAGTATTGGCCGACCATGGTTTGGCAAATTGTGTTCACTATCTGGGCCGTGCGGTTGAGGGGGATACTTTCGCTATTCGCCGTGGCACTGAGCTGGTATACAGCGAAAAACGCAGCACCTTGCGCTTGTGGTGGGCAGAAACCACCTGGCAAATGCAGCGCCTGCGGGATAACCCGGATTGCGCGGATCAAGAGCATCAGGCGAAGCAGGATGAGTGCGATCCTGGCCTGAATGTGAAACTGACCTTCGATCCGGCTGAAGATATCGCCGCACCTTACATCATCAAGCAAGCACGGCCAAAAGTGGCGGTGCTCCGTGAACAGGGGGTTAACTCCCATGTTGAAATGGCGGCCGCCTTCCACCGCGCCGGTTTTGATGCTGTCGATGTGCATATGAGTGATCTGTTGGCAGGGCGCACTGACCTGCGCGCCTTCCAGACCTTAGTGGCCTGTGGCGGCTTCTCTTACGGCGACGTTTTGGGCGCGGGTGAAGGTTGGGCGAAATCGATTCTATTCAATGACCGTGTGCGTGACGAGTTCGAAGCCTTCTTCCACCGCCCTGAAACTTTGGCGTTAGGGGTGTGTAATGGTTGCCAGATGATGTCTAATCTGCGCGAATTGATCCCCGGTGCTGAGCACTGGCCACGCTTTGTTCGCAACCTGTCAGATCGCTTTGAGGCGCGTTTTAGTCTGGTTGAGGTGGCGAGTAGCCCGTCGCTGTTTATGCAGGATATGGCCGGTTCACGGATGCCAATTGCCGTGTCACACGGTGAAGGTCAGGTTGAAGTGCGCGATGCGGCGCATTTGGCGGCATTGCAGCAACACAACCTGGTGGCATTGCGCTTTGTGGATAATTACGGCGCGGTAACTGAGCAATATCCGGCGAACCCGAATGGTTCAGCGCAGGGTATCACGGCGGTGACCAGTGCCAGTGGTCGTGCCACGGTGATGATGCCGCATCCTGAACGTGTCTTCCGTACTGTCAGCAACTCATGGCATCCGCAAGAGTGGGGCGAGGATAGCCCGTGGATGCGGATGTTCCGTAATGCGCGTAAGCAATTAGGCTAATCAAGCAGGCTCAGGGGAGTGATCCCCTGAGTTTTTTCAGTCCAGCGTAATATCATAATTTCTGGTGACGGTTACTTTATTATTATCGATTAACTCAATAATGACTTTATAGTTTCCTGCCATGGTGCTGCTCTTCTTTAATGAAACATGGCGTTGATTATTATTAACAAAGCCTGATGTTTCTATGATGTCAAAATTATCTTTATCATTGAGATAAACGTGGTAATACAATAACCCGGTACTTTTTAATGTGAATGTTATCTCCGCCTCCCTGCCTGTAGTGTTTTGCAGAACCTGGAACTCCTCAATGGAGAATTCGGGGAAGTTATTATTGTCATGATATGCGCCAGCAGATACCCGCATAGGGCCTGGCTGAGCGGCTACAGCACTTGAGCTATGGTTTATTGCGGCTGCGCAGTAAGGGCTAAATAGGGTGGTGAGTAATATTAATCCCATGGTTATATTGGCAGGCTTCATTTTGCCTCCTTATATTCGGATTAAGGTTAAGCGACATCCTTGGTTAACGGAGTAGACGGCTCTCCTGTTTTTGGTAGCAACTTCTGGGTCAGAGCAGAATAGTGAATTATTTGCCTTGGTAATGAAATCGCATAATTTATAACGCAGTGATGGTTTTCGCGTGGGCAGGGTGCGAGTTGCTCAAGATCGGACTGAACTCTATAATTCGATTCAAATTTTGAAACTGAAAATCTATCTTATTGAATATTAACTATTTTAATTTAACTGTCGGTAAATCGCGACAATCGGCTAAATCACTGTCTCAAATAAGAGACATTTAATATACTGATTTATATATAATTTATTTTATTTACCTTTAGGTGTCGTGATTAAGCGACAAAGAATTCAGCATTGATTAGTTATTGAGCTTTCATGGTTTTTATTATTTTAATGAAAATTTAATTTTTGATTTAAAATCAATGTATTGAATTTTATTTTCGAAAGTTGGCACGCAAGCTGCATTATCCTATTCAGTTGCTCATTCACCTCTTTATGATAGTCCCGCTGTTAAGCGGAATATGCGCTTCATAAGCCACCGAATGATGCCTAAGACTGGTGCCTATCGTCCACCTAAACCGATATTGTGTGAATACACATTATCAAACATCGGACGACACGTTGAGTGAGGCACCGCCTATGTCCTGCTGTGATGAACCATTCATCAATTTTGGACATGTCTGGATGCTATTCGTCTCATCCTCCCGATGATTGCTACGGCTTCATCACACTGGAGACGATATGTAAGGGCATCCAAATATTCTTGCGACGGGGCAGTTATTGCCCCGTTGTCTCATTCCCAGTTAGTCATTTCGTCACTGTATAACAGGCAGGTCTGATAATGATTCTGACGGTTATGAGTAAAAAAAATTAAATTTAAAGCACTTAGCTTCTGGCGAGTGCTTTTTTTTTTTATCCCGCATAGGGCGGCTGCGGCATTTATTTGGATTGCAGGCATTGTAATCCCGACAGAGTCAGCTAGCATCACAACAGAATGATAGGTAATGAGATGATTTCGTTGAAAAGATGGCGTTTATTCCCCCGTTCTTTACGTCAACTGGTGCTCATGGCATTTCTGTTGGTGCTGCTGCCTCTATTGGTACTCGCGTATCAGGCGTATCAGAGTCTGGATCACTTAAGTACTCAGGCGGCTGATATCAACCGCACCACGCTGGCAGATGCCCGGCGCAGTGAGGCGATGACCAGTGTGGCGCTCGAAATGGAGCGCAGCTATCGCCAATATTGCGTATTAGATGATGCCACGCTGGCTAAGCTCTACCAGCATCAGCGTAAACAGTACGCGCAAATGCTCGATACCCACGCCCCTATTCTGCCGGATGCCCGCTATTACCAAACCCTGAGTGGGCTTCTGAACCAACTTTCTGATATTCAATGTAAAAATAGCGGCCCGGAACAGAGCGCCTCCGCGCTATTAGAGCAATTTTCTCGCTCAAATGCCGAAATGGTACAGGCCACCCGTGATGTGATTTTCTCGCGCGGTCAACAGCTGCAAAAAGATATCACCGAACGTGGTCAATTCTTTGGCTGGCAATCACTGTTGCTGTTTTTGGTTAGCGTGCTATTAGTAGTGTTATTCACCCGGATGATAATTGGGCCAGTTAAAGGCATTGAGCGAATGATAAATCGCCTGGGAGAGGGACGACCACTGGGTAATACCGCCCTGTTTAAGGGGCCTCGGGAGTTACGGTCACTGGCACAGCGCATTATTTGGCTCAGTGAACGTTTAGCCTGGCTGGAGTCACAGCGCCATGAATTTTTGCGACACATTTCCCATGAGTTGAAAACGCCATTAGCCAGTATGCGCGAAGGGACTGAATTACTGGCTGATGAGGTGGCCGGGCCATTAACCCAGGATCAGAAAGAGGTGGTGGCTATCCTCGATAATAGCAGCCGCCACTTGCAACTGTTGATAGAGCAGCTGCTGGACTATAACCGCAAACTGGCGGATGGCCCCGGTGAACTCGAAAATGTTGAACTGGCCGACATGGTTGAAGATGTGATTTCCGCACACAGTTTACCGGCGCGCGCCAAGATGATCCGCACCGAGCAGGATTTGCAGGCGGACATTTGTTGGGCAGATCCAACGCTATTAATGCGGGTATTAGATAATCTCTACTCCAATGCGGTGCACTATGGCGAGGAATCCGGTACCATTTGGATTCGCAGCCGTCGGGTGAATAACCGCATACAAATTGATATCGCCAATACCGGGGCGCCCATCCCGAATTCAGAAGAAACAATGATATTTGAGCCTTTTTTCCAGGGAAGCCATCAGCGGAAAGGGGCCGTCAAAGGCAGCGGATTGGGGCTGAGTATTGCTCAGGACTGCATCAGACGGATGCAGGGCGACCTGCAATTGGTGGCCGTGGATTATGCCGCCGTCTGTTTCCGTGTTGAATTGCCATTAACCGCCGAGAATGAATGAATAATGTACAAATGGTCTATGAGCAGTATCACTAAAAAGACCGCCTTGTTATCAGGTTCCACCTCAACTGCGGCCACAACGCCTGCGGGCAGCTCTGGTTCGGGTATTTTTTGGCGAGCTATATTGCTGGCCCCACTGTTACTCACTGGGTGTACCGATAATTCTGCTAGCAGCCGTTTTTCACAAGCGGTCCAGATGGTGATACCGGAAACGAAAATCGTTGATTATCGTACCTTACCCTGTGATGTGCTGTGGGATATTGATGATAAAGAGACGCTAGAAAACTCACTGTACTGGTTACGAGCGATGGATTGTGCTGAGCGCCTTGGCTCTACTCAAGCGCGGGCATTAGCAAAAGCACTGCCAGTGGTCACTTGGTCTGCCGCCTTTAAGCAGGGCATTCTGATAAGCAGCGCCGAGCCGTCGATAGCCGAGCGGCGTCAGGTGGTTGAGCGCCTAAATAGCTATAGCCCAACCTTCCCAGCCGCTGTGCGCCCATTGATTCAATTGTGGCGCGAGCAGCAGGTACTGCGCATCTCTCTGGCTGAAGAGCGCACTCGCTATCAGCGCTTACAAGACGAATCAGATGCTCAGATAGATCGCCTGCGGGAGAGCCAGGTCCGGTTGCAATATAACTTGCTGGATACCACTCGCAAGTTGGAAAATCTGACTGATATTGAGCGGCAGCTCTCATCGCGTAAGCAGTTACAAAATGAAATTCCAGAAACTGACGCGGAGAGCAAACCTGCGGCTGCGGCAGCAAAACCCGCAGACGTGAAACCGCAACCCAAAGTGGAGCCTGCCAAACCGGCAGCAGCTAAGCCGATTGAAACCAAGCCAGCAGAGGCGAAACCGACGGAAGCTAAGCCGGTTGAAACCAAGCCAGCAGAGGCGAAACCGGTGGAAGCTAAGCCGGTTGAAACCAAGTCAGTAGAAGCTAAACCGGCAGAAACCAAGCCGGTTGAAACCAAACCAGCAGAAACCAAACCAGTGGCACCCCAAGCTGACACTAAATCGGTCGCGCCATCAATAGAAAAACCGGCTGATGCTCCGCCAGCGGTGCCGCCAACTGACCTCCCCCCTGCGACTAATAAGGAATCTCATGACGCCACGCAAACCGGCCAATCTACTGCTGGTTGATGACGATCCCAGCTTACTCAAGCTACTGGGGATGCGTTTAACCAGCGAAGGATTTAATGTCACCACCGCTGAAAGCGGCCAGGCGGCATTACGCCTATTAATGCGTGAGAAAATTGATTTGGTTATCAGTGACTTGCGGATGGATGAAATGGATGGCATGGCGCTGTTCGTCGAGATCCAGAAGCATCAACCCGGTATGCCAGTGATTATCCTGACCGCCCACGGCTCGATCCCTGATGCCGTCGCCGCAACTCAGCAAGGGGTGTTTAGCTTCCTGACCAAACCGGTTGATCGAGATGCTTTATATAAAGCGATCGATGCGGCTTTAGAGCTTTCTATGCCTGCCGGTGATGATAGCTGGCGTGAAGAGATTGTGACCCGCAGTCCGGTGATGTTGCGCTTGCTGGAACAAGCCAAAATGGTGGCGCAATCCGATGTCAGCGTGCTGATTAACGGGCAGAGCGGCACCGGTAAAGAGGTATTGGCGCAAGCTATCCATGCCGCCAGTCCACGGGCGAAAAAAGCTTTTATTGCCATCAACTGCGGTGCATTACCCGAACAGTTGCTTGAATCAGAACTCTTTGGTCATGCCAAAGGCGCATTTACCGGGGCAGTCAGTAGCCGTGAAGGGCTATTTCAGGCCGCTGAAGGCGGCACACTGTTTCTGGACGAAATCGGCGATATGCCATTGTCTTTGCAGGTAAAATTGCTGCGGGTGTTGCAGGAGCGCAAAGTACGCCCCTTGGGCAGTAACCGCGACTTAAGCATTGATGTACGGATAATTTCAGCCACCCACCGTGACTTGCCTAAAGCCATGGCGAAAAATGAATTCCGCGAAGATCTCTACTATCGTTTGAATGTGGTGAATCTGAAGATCCCCGCGTTGCATGAGCGCTCAGAAGATATCCCGCTGTTGGCAAACCATCTGTTACGTGAGTCAGCCAAGCGCCATAAACCCTTTGTCCGCAGCTTCTCAACCGATGCTATGAAACGGCTTATGACCGCCAGCTGGCCGGGTAACGTGCGCCAACTGGTCAACGTTATCGAACAGTGTGTGGCATTAACTTCGGCTCCGGTTATCAGTGAAGCGCTGGTTGAACAGGCGCTAGAGGGGGAGAACACCGCATTACCGACTTTTGTTGAGGCGCGTAATCAATTCGAATTGAATTATTTGCGTAAGCTGCTACAAATCACCAAAGGTAATGTGACCCAAGCCGCCAGAATGGCGGGGCGTAACCGTACCGAGTTTTACAAATTGTTGTCACGTCACGAGCTGGATGCCAACGATTTCAAAGAATAACTGTTGTTAATCAATGACAACGCTGATAACCGAGTTTAAATACAAATGAGCAGATCACTTTCCATTGCGTTAGCCCAGTTGAATTGGCTGGTTGGCGATATCGAAGGCAACACTGAACGTATGTTGCAAACCTTAAATGAGCAGCAGAAGGCGGGGGCCAGTCTGGTCATGTTCTCCGAGCTGGCTTTGTCCGGTTATCCGCCAGAAGATCTGCTGTATCGCGATGATTTTTATCAACGCTGTGAAGCACAGTTGGATCGTTTACAAGCAGCAACACAGCATATCGCGGTGCTGGTGGGCCACCCGTGGCGCGAAGCCGGTAACCTGTATAACGCATTATCGCTGTTTTCTGAGGGGAAATTGCTGGCGCGCTATTTCAAACAGCAATTGCCGAACTACGGCGTGTTCGACGAAAAACGTTACTTTTCAGCAGGTCATGACAGTTGTGTCGTTGAGCTCAAGGGCTATCGTTTGGGCTTGCTCATTTGTGAAGATTTATGGTTCGACGGCCCGGTCGATGCCGCGAAAGCCGCCGGTGCCGAAGTGCTGCTATCGATCAATGCCTCCCCTTACAACCGCGAAAAACCCTATATCCGCAAAACACTGATGGCGGCACATTGTCAGCGTACCGGCTTGCCATTGGTCTATCTCAATCAGATTGGCGGGCAGGATGAGCTGATTTTTGATGGCTGCTCCAAAGTTTTCGATGCTGCGGGTAATCTGACCCATCGTTTGGCCGCATTCGCCGAGCAAACCACCTTGTTGCAGCTCAATGAGTGTGAAGTGGTGCCGATGATGGCACCTGCCGCTGAACTACCGCCACTGGCGCAGGTCTATGAGGCGTTGGTATTGGCGGTGCGCGATTACGTCACTAAAAATGGCTTTAATGGCGCGGTTCTGGGGTTATCCGGCGGGATTGACTCCGCGTTGACACTGGCGATTGCCGTCGATGCGCTGGGTAAAGATAAGGTTCAGGCATTGATGATGCCGTTCCGATACACCGCAGATATCAGTATTGCCGATGCCAAAGAAGAAGCTGAGATTCTGGGGATCGAATTTGATGTGCTCTCCATCGAGCCAATGTTTGATGCTTTTATGGGGCAACTAGCCCCGATGTTTGCCGGCACCGCGCGCGATACCACGGAAGAGAACCTCCAGGCGCGTTGTCGTGGTGTGGTGCTGATGGCGCTGTCCAACAAGCGCCGCAGCATTGTATTAACCACGGGTAACAAAAGTGAAATGGCCGTGGGCTATGCCACTTTGTACGGTGATATGGCGGGCGGTTTTGATGTGCTGAAAGATGTGCCAAAAACTCTGGTCTTCAAATTATCGGAATACCGTAATACCGTCTCTTACGTGATCCCGCAGCGGGTTATCACGCGCCCACCCTCTGCGGAGCTGGCCCCTGATCAGAAAGATGAAGATAGCCTGCCGCCTTATGATATTTTGGACGCCATCCTCGAAGGCTATGTCGAGCAAGATAAGTCGGTGGCCGATTTGGTCGCAGACGGCTTTGATGAAACTATCGTGCGTAAGGTTATCCGCCTGGTAGATATCAATGAATACAAACGGCGTCAGTCAGCTGTCGGGCCGCGCATCACTGCCCGCAATTTTGGTAAAGATAGACGCTATCCGATTACATCAGGCTTTGGCCGCAAGAATTGGTAACAACAGGGATCCACCATGAAAAAAATTGACGCGATTATTAAGCCATTCAAACTGGATGATGTCCGTGAGGCGCTGGCTGAGGTTGGCATCACCGGGATGACAGTGACAGAAGTGAAAGGTTTTGGCCGCCAGAAAGGGCATACCGAACTGTACCGTGGCGCTGAGTATATGGTGGATTTCCTGCCAAAAGTAAAAATTGAAATTGTGGTCGCTGACGATATCGTCGATACCTGCGTCGAAGCGATTATGCAGACAGCCCAAACCGGTAAAATCGGCGATGGTAAAATCTTTGTCTATGATGTCTCCCGTGTGGTGCGTATCCGTACCGGCGAGCAGGACGAAGAGGCGATTTAATTCGCCGTATCTCTGCATTAGAAAGCAGGCAACAGAGAGCACGCAAGAAAAAGCCCGTTTCGTTTGACGACGAACGGGCTTTTCTCTTTCTACATCTTATTTATCAAGCTGGGCAATTATCAAGCCGGGACAAACAACCCCAACCAATAGAACAGATTCAGCACTACACCAGCGATAATTACCGCCACCACAGGGGCCGCAATTTTCATCACTGGGCGGCCAATGGCTTCGTTGAGGAAATAGAGCGCCGTAGTGATGGTAAAACCAGTGTATCCGGCCATCTTGATCGAGGCAAAAATAGCCCCGATTAACAGCGCGTATTCCATCAGCAAATTCATGGCATTACGGATATTATCCGAGGCATTGCGCACCGAAGGGAAGCGGCCTAACCATTTCCCGATTGACCGCAACATCAGCACTTCCAGCGATATCACTATCGCCCCGATTATTCCTGCCAGCAATGGATTCGGCACCAGATAACCGACCACAAACACAAAGGTGAAACCGGCAACGGCATAGACCCCGGTCGCCAGTGCTGTGGTGGCAATCAGTGGCACAAAGCCTAGACCACGCATAAACTCAGCCAGTGACGCCTGATGGATCAGCGCTAGCGACTCTTCCGGTGTGATGCCGGGGGCGTAGGCTTTCGCCAGCGTATAAATCGACACTTCACTGCCGCCGAAGATCTTCATACTCGCCACCGCAGAGATTAACCCGCCGACAATCGCCAGCATCGGGAGATTTTTAATAATGCGCTGGGTTCGCTCTTCAAACACCGAGTGTCCACCACCTCCGAGGTGGGTTTTTGCCCGCAAATCTTGTGCGATAGCAATGCCAATCAGCAGTATCATGCCGACGAAAATTTCAATGGATTCAGGGAATAGCCCGGTAAAGCGGGTAACCAGCAGACGGGTTAGCAGCACAATAAAGGCGGAGACAATCGCCGTTTTCCAACCAAATTGATAGAAAATAGCCACCAATGGGAACAGGGCAAAGGCCGAAATCACCGGACTACTCAGCTCCCCCAGCGAACCGATAAAGTTCACCGGCAGTGAGGTTAGCGCGGTATTCACAGCAGGCAGGCTGGTGAGGGCCAAAATCCCCCAAGCGGCACCTAGCGCGAAAGCCAGATAGCTATTGATCGCCAAGACACCAATGATGTCGGTTGGCAGGAACAGTAACCAGGAGTTAAGCAAACCGGTTGAGAGAGTAAACGAGATGCCGACGGAGGCGATAAAGCCGACACTCAGACCGAAAGCGATACTGCCTGCTTCACGGCGGCTCATATTCCCTTCAACCAATTGCGGCAGAATAGGGCGGATACCGTCATGGAACACGGCAACAGAACGGTGAGAAAGTAACGCGGTCATCCCTGTCAGCAGGGCAACCACAACAATATGAATATAATCCACGGTGGCCCCTTAGCGCAGTTGGGTAATCAGCAATGGGATGGCATGTTCAATATGTTCGACGGATAAGCCAAACGCCACTTTACCTTCCGCCACCACTTTCTCTATCTGCTCAGCTTTGGCTTTGATGCCGGGCTTGGCGATGGTGGCGCTTTTGTTATAGCCAATAATTGCAATCGCCATGGATAGTGCGGCACCAGCACCGGTGTTGCAGGCACCAATGTAGTAATCCAACTGGCCCTCTTTTACTTTGACGGCCGCATCCATATCCGAAAGGATAAATGTCTCAAACGTATTCGGTGCCGTCTGCTCAATCATTTCGCGAATTAATTCTCGTTGCAGCCCGGCAATGCCAATCTTCTTCATAATCACTCTCCTTGCGTGGCGAAAAATTTATTAGGATTGTGGCGCAACATCATCTCCACCTGAGCTTGGGAGATCCCTGCGGCCAGTAACATGGGAATAAACGAATCCACTAAATAGCTAAACCCGCTGCCACCATTGATTGTTAAATGTGAGCGGCGGGTGATATCCATCGACAGCATCACCCTATCCAACAACCCGTGTTGCGCTAGCGTGACGAGCATGGCGACCCTGCGTTCATCGGGGAAATAGCTGTTTTTGCCAATGGTATCGAACTGGACATACACGCCCATATCGATCATTTGTAAAATCAGATCCGGCTGCTCTTTCAGGTCGCAATGGCCGATAACCACCCGATCCAGCGGCACACCATGCTGCTTAAGCAGGGCTATCTGTTGCAGGCCCATGGTGCTGAAACTGGTATGGGTCGAGATGGCGAGGCCGGTAGCATGGTGGGTCAGCGCGGCGGCATGGAAGACTTTTGCTTCATCGGCGGTGATAACCCCTTCACTGGTGCCAATTTCGGCAATCACACCGGCTTTCAGTTCAGTGCCGTCAATACCTGTTTCTATCTCATCAATCATGGTCTGTGCCAATTGCTGCGCCGTGCTTTCGCGGACCATTGGAGGGTAGAAACTGTCGGTATAGTAGCCGGTTGAGGCGATGATATTGATGCCACTGTCATGCATCAGATTCAATAGGAATTGGGGATTGCGGCCCATGTAGCGGTTGGTGACTTCGACGATATTCGCCACCCCTTTAGCCACTAATTCGCGCATTTCATCACAGATTGGCTGATATTGATCCAGCCGACAGTCCAGATTATTTTTAAACCCAGACAAATCAATGTGGAGGTGTTCGTGCGCGTAGGTGTATCCATCAGGATTAATCATCGGGCAGGCTCCAAAGCAGGTAAATATAGGGGCAAAATCTCACCCGATATTGACGGCCATTGATCGCTGGGCGATTAATTTCATTAGCGCAACTTATGATGGCGGTAACTAATATATCGGCAGGTTAATCAATCAGTACAGTAATAATATTACTTATCCGTCATATTATTCGATAAAGCGCTAACAAGAACATATTACATAAGCTAACGCATTAGATCGTGGTTCCGTTAGCTCAACTGAGTGCCGCGACTATCATAGCAGCCAAGCAAGCGGGGTTCTCCGCGCTGAATGCCATCAATCAATACCACGTCGCTGCGGGTCGCAAATATTTGAGTGCGGAAACTCATGATAACCGGGCTGCCTACCGGGAACTCCCCCGCCAAGCCCAGACAGTAATCGATACTGCTCTCATCAATGGGTAATAGGGAGCTTTGGCTGAATTGATTGTCATGGTGAATCAATGCGTTTTGCAAATGGCCACGACGATAATAGCCACCACCATAGAAATAACTGTTGCCAGAAAAATGGTGGGAAATCTCGGACAAATAGAGCATCGATATCTGTTCCGGTTGGTCACCCTGTTGATTGGCGGGGATGGTTCCGGTGAGGGCATGGCCGGGTTCCGCATGTGTCACCCCCCATTGGGCTAATTGTGGCAGGGTAGTACAACTGGTTGCGGAAGGGGCATTCACCTGTTCAATATCGACCCCCTCGGCTAGCAGGATATCCCGAGCTGCCAGCAACGTGCGCATATTGGCGGTGGGTAAGGTCTGGTGTGACGGGGGGTCATACAGCATACAGGGGAAGTGAGTTATCCCGACCAATCGCACCGCCGGTAATTTACGGATAGCGGCAATGACGGCCGATAAATGACTTAATTCAAACCCCGCTTCCTGCCCCGCATACAGCAGGTCTCCCGCCTGACAAACTTTCAGCATCAGCGATTGGGTAATATGCTGCTGGTGCGCCGCCTGTGAGATCTCCAGCGCTTTCTCCAGTGAGAAAACGGTAATCACTTCCGGCTGCCTGCGCACTATCTCTGCCACCATGCCGGAGGGGGGCTGCACTAAATGACCAATATGCGCGACAGGGATCTGGTGGTGATAGAGCAGCCGGGCCTCTTTGAAATCAACCGCGACCATACCTTGATAGCCCGTGCCCTCATAACGACAAGCCAACAGGCGGCGGCAGAGTTCAGGGTTGCGCCCGAACTGCTTGCTCATCAGATAGAGTTTTATCTGGCAATGATGGGCGGTTTTCAGCAGTAAGCGGGCATTAGTTTCCGTTTGTTCAACATCGATAACATAGCTATCTGGACTGATTTTTCCCTGGTGCCAGAACAAAATAGCCGCATCAACTAATTTAGTGTTTTGTTTTAATAGGGTTTTTAAAAACATTTCATGTCCTAAGCGCCCGAGGCATTATTATTATCTGTTAAATCATTTTTATTATTTGTTAAATCATTTTTATTTTGAATATTTTTAAAAAAAAGATCCTGGTGTTGTATATTTGATAACGCTGCCTACAAAGCAAAATTAGCGCAGTGGTGGCAAGTCACTAGAAAGGTATAGACCGTAAAGGTTCGCGAGTAAATATCCAATTTCATTTTCAGCGGGTTTTAGTGAGAAATAGGCCAATAAATCCTGATTGATCTCGCGAATATGGTGAATATGTTCACTTTGGACAATTTCAGCCAGTATCGCCGGGTCCAGGGCAGGGATCTCCTCACCACGACGAGTGCGCATTAATGCATTCGCCATATGAGTAATTACCATAACACCGTGATCGCCACGAGCCGGCAACTGCCAAAAGTTCTCTAACCGATTGATAACCTGGTCTAAACCCTGACCGATGTCGGTGTCGATAACCCCAGCCTGACACAAAATATTAAGACGTGAATCAATACACATTTCCAAAGAGTTGGCCTCCTGAAAACAAAAACTTAGCGTGCAACTGAGCTAAAATGATTAATAGCGAGGCTCTATCTCGCCCTTTTGAACCGCCCGCTGGTGATCCAGCAGCAGTGTTTCATTGATCCCTTTCTCCAGCAGTAATTTGATTGGGTGATTATCTGGCCGGATAAGGATGACCGCCTGCGAGGCTTGAATATAACGCTCATCGCCTTGTAACTTGATCGCTTGCAAATGGTCATGGGGAACATCATCAGCCAGATTCCAAATAGCGGCATCAATATCACCACGGTTAATATGCACGATACAGTCGCTATAAGGTAATTCAACCAACTCGATAGATTGCCCGGCAAATTTAATTTCAGTCAGCAAGCATTGATCCGGTGAGCGCGGATCCAATCCAACCCGGCGAATATTGTGCTGCTCACCACGGCGGCAAATAAGCTGGTGGCCATCCACGTAGGAACCATTGCCCAGATTTAATGCCATCGCCACTCGTCCTTGAGCCAGATAACTTTTTGCAGCCAGATGCGATACCACCGCCATATCGTAAATACCATCTATCAAGCATTCGATACGCACTTCGGCGCCACGCATATGGGCAAAATAGAGGGGGAGTAAGGTGAATTGTTCCCTTAAGCCACTGGCCAGACCTTCATAAAGTTTAGTATAGGGAAGCGGCATCGCACACACCATATTACCCAGATCTGCTTGTTGCAGTAACAGTGCCATATTCAGGTCAACTAATAGGGTACCATTGCGGCCACGACGTTCAACGATGATAGCTCCATCAGCTTCCAACACTTTTAATGCGTGCTGTACCACACCAACGGATATGCCGAAATCTTCTGATAATTCATCGATGGTTTTAAGTCGATTACCGGGGCGCTCACCAATTAAATAGCGCGCCATAGATACCAATGCCAACCCTTCTTTTTTTATGAATTTCTTACTCATGGTAGGTCAATTCAGCCTTATCATACTCAGTATGCCCTTTATTCTTGAAGCTGCAGGGGTGTTGGCTACGTTCACTTACCCGAATCACTTACTTGTGTAAGCTCATCGGGATTCGTTCGCTTGCCGCCTACCTGCAACTCCAATTACTTTGGGTATGCCCTTTATTCTTGAAGCTGCATATGCGCACTGGTTCCCTACCTGCAACTCTAATCATGTTGGGTATAAATTATGTTACCGAGTAATAAACAGTGAGGGGATAATTTTAGCCACATTAATAACTTCAGTTATATGGATTTTGAGAAATTCATCTGAATGCCTCATGGTGGCAATATTAAGTTAGGATATATGAGATCTAAATCACGTTCTACCAAATTTAAGCACAATAATCAGACTGAATTTTTAGCGCGGAAATGCGTGAGAGGCCGAATGACCTCCCACGGAAAATTAAATAAAATTCAATAATTAAATGACTTTATGCGGCCCGAAACACTCATAGTGAATTCGTTCGGATGCTACCCCCTGTGCCAATAATTGACGTCCGACAAATTGCATAAATGCCAGTGGGCCACAGCAGTAATAGTGTCTGTTGGCATCGGCGGTCAACCACTGATGTGAGCTGAGATCCATCAACCCCTTGCTATGGTACTCCTCACCCTGATTATCTTGCGCGGTGGGTTCGCGATACCACAGGTGACAGCTAAGATTCGGCATGTTGGCGGCAATCGCGGTGACTTCATCGGCGAATGCATGAACACGACCATTTTCAGCTGCATGTAACCAATGCACCGATGCGGCATGTTGCCGATCGTGCAGGGTATTGAGCATACTTAGCATTGGCGTTTGGCCCACACCGGCGGAAATCAGTGCCACTGGGGTCTCCGCTGAGATATCCAGAAAGAAATCACCGCGAGGAGGTGCGATGCGCACACTGTCGCCTTCGCTCAACTGTTGGTGCAGATAGTTAGACACCGTGCCTAGCTCTTCACGCTTCACCGCAATACGATAAGTCTTACCGTTTGGTGCGGCAGTCAGCGAGTATTGGCGGATCTCCTGATATTCAAGCCGCTCATCTTCGATATAAATACCCAGATATTGACCCGGTTTGAAATCCAGCACCCGACCACCATCTTCCGGTGCTAATACAAAGCTGCAAATCACCTCACTCTGCTTCTCTTTTTTAATGATGCGGAAGCGGCGCAAGCTTCTCCAACCACCAGAGCTGGTTTCACCCTGTTGATAAATCTCACTTTCCCGCTGAATAAACAGATCGGCCAATACCCCATAGGCTCTGCCCCAGGCGTCTAACACCTCCTGACCGGGTGAGAACATCTCATCCAGCGTGTTAATTAAGTGATGACCGACGATGGCATAATGCTCAGGTTGAATGTTCAGGCTGGTATGTTTCTGGGCAATTCGCTCAACGGCGGGCAGCAAGGCCGCCAGATTGTCGATATTCGCCGCATAAGCGCAAAGGGCGTTGAACAGCGCTTCCCGCTGATCACCATTTATCTGATTGCTCATATTAAATATGTGCTTTAGCTCAGGGTTGTGCTCGAACATGCGATCGTAGAAATGCGCGGTTAGTTTGGGGCCAGTGGCGGCAAGTAATGGAATGGTGGATTGAACGGTGGCGATGGTTTGGCGGTCCAGCATGGTGACTCCTTGGTCATTTTTATCCCCTGGCATTTGCTGCTGAAGCTCAAATCTCATTGGGTATTTATCGTGTGTCATTTAATAGATGTATTTTAAATGCATTTTATAGATTACCCCCTAATTTGTAAATGCACTTTGTTGTTATAGGGGATTACCGTGGCAACCCAGCTCACAGAATGTGAATAAACCGCATGATGAATATGAGGACATTTCCCTTGCCTTGGATGAGCACTGAACAGGTCAAAGCCTTACGCAGTAAGGAGCCAATCGTTTGCGTAAAAACCTCTGTCAAGACCTATCATAACGAGGGGGAAACAGTTTACACTGTGTGTCAGAACCCAAAAGGGTGACCTTCCAGGTATAATTTGTTAGCTAAGTCAGGAGAGCCGGATGTTAAAGCGTGAAATGAACATTGCCGATTATGATGCAGATCTATGGCGTGCAATGGAGCAAGAAGTGGTGCGCCAGGAAGAGCACATCGAACTGATTGCGTCTGAGAACTACACCAGCCCGCGAGTTATGCAGGCGCAAGGTTCTCAGTTGACGAACAAATATGCTGAAGGCTACCCAGGCAAGCGTTACTACGGTGGCTGTGAGTATGTCGATGTTGTTGAGCAACTGGCTATTGACCGTGCTAAAGAGCTGTTTGGTGCTGATTACGCCAACGTTCAACCGCACTCCGGTTCACAGGCGAACGTTGCTGTTTACTCCGCATTGCTGCAACCGGGTGATACTGTACTGGGGATGAATCTGGCGCACGGCGGCCACTTGACCCACGGATCACCGGTAAACTTCTCCGGTAAACTGTACAATATCGTGCCTTACGGTATCGACGAGTCTGGTCAGATTGATTATGACGATCTGGCGCATCAGGCAGAAAAACATAAACCAAAAATGATCATCGGCGGCTTCTCGGCTTATTCCGGTATTGTTGATTGGGCAAAAATGCGTGAAATCGCCGACAGCATTGATGCATGGCTGTTTGTGGATATGGCACACGTAGCGGGTCTGGTTGCTGCGGGTGTCTACCCGAACCCGGTTCCTCATGCACATATCGTGACCACCACCACGCACAAAACACTGGCTGGCCCACGTGGCGGCTTGATTTTGGCGAAAGGCGGTGATGAAGATCTGTACAAAAAACTGAACTCATCTGTTTTCCCTGGCAACCAGGGCGGTCCATTGATGCACGTTATCGCCGGTAAAGCGGTCGCGCTGAAAGAGGCCATGGAACCTGAGTTCAAGATCTACCAGCAGCAAGTGGCTAAAAATGCCAAAGCAATGGTGTCGGTGTTCCTGGAACGCGGCTACAAAGTGGTTTCTGGCGGTACTGAAAACCACCTGTTCTTGCTGGATCTGGTGGATAAAAATATCACCGGTAAAGATGCTGATGCTGCTTTAGGCCGCGCCAATATTACTGTTAACAAAAACAGCGTACCTAATGATCCGAAAAGTCCGTTTGTGACTTCCGGTGTGCGTATCGGTAGCCCAGCGATTACCCGTCGTGGCTTCAAAGAAGCGGAATCTCGCGAACTGGCAGGCTGGATGTGTGATGTGCTGGACAACATCAACGATGAAGCGACCATTGAGCGTGTGAAGCAAAAAGTCCTGGATATCTGCGCCCGTTTACCGGTTTACGCATAATATCGTTGGATCTGCTTTAGCCGAATAAAAACCCGCGAAATGCGGGTTTTTTTACGTTTGTTGGGTGGACAACCGCGGCTGTTGCACAATGCGGGGGCTACCGCATTGCTTGTGATTGTTTTGTAAATCTTGCTGCTCAAATGTGAACTTAATCTCAAACTCCATGTTTACACAAAGACAAAGTTGCTAGCGGACGGGGCCTCTGTCACAGTGTCGGTTGACCTAGGAGGGATTCATGGTATTGCAATCAACACGTTGGCTGTCACTCAGCTACTTCACATATTTCTTCTCTTATGGCATCTTTCTGCCTTTTTGGGGTATCTGGTTACAAGGGGAAGGGATCCCCCCTGAAACCATCGGTATCTTGCTGGGAGCTGGATTAATTGCCCGTTTTCTCGGTAGCCTACTGATTGCCCCCAGTGTTAAAGATCCCTCCCATTTGGTGACCGCCATTCGTATTTTGGCCCTGCTGACACTGGTTTTTGTGGTGGGCTTTTGTTTTGGGAATGGTTGGGCGTGGTTGATGGTGGTTATCGCCGGTTTTAACCTGTTTTTTGGCCCTTTGGTGCCACTAACTGATGCACTAGCGGGCACCTGGCAAAAACAGATCACCATGGATTACGGTAAAGTTAGGCTATGGGGATCGCTGGCTTTTGTTATCGGCTCGGCGCTGACCGGCAAATTAGTCTCTGTTTGGGGCCATCCCGCCATTCTCTACAGTCTGATTTTTGGTGTTTCAGCCATGCTGCTGGGCGCACTGCTGAGACCCAATGTGATGCCACAGGGCGAGGTTAAGCATCGCAATGTGACCGCCACCAGTTGGAAGGTGTTGCTCTCTGATCCGCAAGTGTGGCGCTTTTTACTCTGTGTCACCTTATTGCAAGGTGCCCACGCCGGTTACTACAGCTTCAGCTCCATATACTGGAAAGAGGCGGGTTATTCTGCCTCGACCATTGGCTATTTATGGTCACTAGGGGTGGTGGCTGAGATTCTGGTGTTCGCGTTCAGCAATGTGCTATTTCGCCGCTGGACAGCCCGTGGTCTGCTGCTGCTTTCTGCCATCACCGGGATTATTCGCTGGAGCCTAATGGCCTCAACCACGGAGTTGCCGTGGCTCATTTTGATTCAAATCTTGCACTGTGGCTCCTTCACCGTCTGCCACTTAGCGGCGATGCGATTTATTGCTGCACGGCGCGGGTCGGATGTGATCCGTTTACAGTCAGTCTATTCTGCGCTAGCGATGGGAGGGGGGATTGCAGTGATGACGGTGATATCCGGTTTCCTGTTTGAACATTATCAGGGTGGCGTGTTCTGGGTGATGGCATTGATTGTGATCCCGGCGCTGTTTATTCGCCCTCGAGTTACAGCAAATCAGGAAGATCAAACCGGTTAAGGCAACTCCAAGACATGACGTAACTGCTTGTCTTGTTTGGCACTCAGCGGCAATAGCACCTGAATCAGCGGCGGCGTTGATTCAGATTGCCGCACCTCATAAGGTGTTATCACCACCGCTGTACCCGTGGGGGCACCGGATTGCAGATAAATGTCATGGGGCAAATACTTAATATGTAGTGGCAGCAGGGTCAACTCGCGGACTTGCTGCTCCAGCTGTTCTTCCAGCTCTGGGTTATTCCGCGTCAGCAGTAAAATCTGTTTCTCCTGCAAGGCATTATCTTGCATCAGACAGGCGCCAAAACTAATGGCAATCAGACCAACTTCATCGGCAGAAAATTGAATCTGATACTCCTGCTCGAAGGCGGCCAGCGCTTGTTGGGTAGTGCGCAGCAGCAGGGGATATTTACGGATGATCTCTTCCAGTAATGTGTTATCAATGCCGATATTGAAATAGCAGCGCTCAATAGCGGGGGCGAGATGGGCAAAAAGCTGGGTGATCAATGTTTCACTACTGCTCAGGGTCATGGCGGAAATTTGCTGAAAATCTATCACTAACTGGTGAATGGCATTGATCAGGCGAGTATCTTCCGCTGATTGAGTGCTGTGATAACTGTGCGCCTTAATCATCGTCAACATCAGGATCAGTATATCCCGCTCAATTCTATCTAGCGGAGTGCCCGGTAGCGGATGGCCTAACAGTGGATTAAATGAATCAAATAAGCTGTCAGCCGCGGCCAATGCGGGTTTGCATTTTAACCACTGCTGTTGGGTGAGCGAGAGTTCTGGCGGCGCTTGCTGCTGACTTTCCCAGGCACAATAGGCCAGATAGAGCTGTAAGAATTGGCGATCTTTATCATTGAGCTGCCGGTTAAGGTGAGGCTCACATTGGCTTAGAATCTGTGGAAAATGTTGCGATAAAATGGAGTCATCCCAGGACAACGCTGCATACAGGCTGGGGATAAACTGATTCTCAACGAAATGCGGGCAGTAGCGTAATCCACGCCGCAACCAATGAATCAGGCAAAGCCTTTTATCAAGGCGGCGGCCATGGATCAGAAAGCTATCATCGCTATTAGCATTGAGCTGCAAATGGTAGAAACGCTGGATTTCATTTGCAACCTCAGCTATATCTTGCCGTGTAGTGGATAGTCCGACACCATTCAGTTGGCTGATAGTATCCAAGTTTATCCTGTGGGCGGGCATAAACATCATCAACACCATATGGCAGCGTCGTTGTTGGCCAGATAGTGGTTGCTCGGATAACTGAAGCTCAGAGGAAGTGTTTACGCGCATATAACCTTCCATGATGGATCTGTCGTTATTAATCAGGTTTAAGCATAGCAAAAGAGATTCTATTCGGTTTAGTGAGGCGAGGAGCTTTTATACTGACTTATAACTCACATCACAATTATACCCTTCGAACTTGGCGTTACAGGGGGGTTAGCTGCGCGCTCTTACCCGAATCACTTACTGATGTAAGCTCATCGGGATGCGTTTGCTTGCTGCCTACCTGTAACACCAATTGCTTTGGGTAATAGAAAATCCTTCGAACTTGGCGTTACAGGGGTGTTAGCTGCGCGCTCTTACCCGAATCACTTACTGATGTAAGCTCATCGGGATGCGTTTGCTTGCTGCCTACCTGTAACACCAATTGCTTTGGGTAATAGAAAATCCTTCGAACTTGGCGTTACAGGGGCTCGACCAATTGCTTTGGTTTTTTTTGGGAAAATATCCAAGGATTGATTAATGCAGGATATGTTATGTTATAACAGTTTTCTGGTGGTTAATAAGTTGAAAGTGATTAATCGTCTGATGCTCTTGCTGTTAGCTGGAGGGGGGCTAATTTATAGCCCGTGGAGCGAGGCGCACCCCCACAGTTTTATTGATATGGATGCCACTTTTGTCAGTGAAAAACAGATGCTGATGGGCATGAAAATGGTGTGGACCATGGATGAGATCACCTCTGCCGACCTGCTGTATGACGCAGAAAATGCCAAAAGCGACTCTGAGATCTGGAAAAAATTGGCGGCTGAAGTGATGGCAAATGTGTTGGGGCAACACTACTTCACGGATATGTATCGTGATGGTAAGCCGGTGAAATATAAAAACTTACCGACAGAGTATCACTTGTCCCGCAAGGGTCATCAGGCGGTTTTAGAATTTGTTATGCCACTGGCAGAGCCACAGCCCTTGGCCGGTAAGCCTTTTATCATCTCGACTTACGACCCTACATATTTTGTGGATATGACTTACGCCGATAATAAAGCGGTCAGGTTATCGGCTGAGATGGAGAAAAGCTGCCAATTGACCCTATTCACCCCGGATCCCAACTCCTCATTACAAGCTTATGCCTTGTCGTTGGATAAAAATGATTCCCCAGGAGAAGATATGGAACTTGGAAAACAATTCGCACAACGGATAACTGTGCAATGTCAGTAGGTATTACAGCCGCTACGCGGCAGCGGCATTGGGTGATCAACCTGTGGCCACTGTTGTTGTTTTTACTGCTGTTGGCTGGCGCGGCACAAGTGGCCTGGTTCTATTGGCCAGAACTGCTTTTCAAAACAGTCGTTTGGCAAAAGAACATGCATCAGCAGATGGCGCAGTTACTCCAACAGGTGAAAGCGAATCCCCATCAGACTGGCATGGCGCTGATGATGTTTAGCCTGATCTATGGCGTGCTACATGCGGTAGGGCCAGGGCACGGTAAAGTGGTGATTGTCACTTATCTGGCGACCCATCCGGCACAGCTCAAAGGTAGCCTGAAACTGACTTTTGCCGCCTCAATACTGCAAGGTGGTGTGGCCATTTTGCTGGTGACGTTACTGCTGGGGGTATTGCAACTCTCATCCCGCTATCTGCACCAAAGCAGTTTCTGGCTGGAGAAGGGGAGCTTCCTGCTGGTTATCGGGTTAGGCGTTCTACTCTGTGTTCGCGCCATAAAGCGGCTCTGTCAGCAGGTAAAAGCGCTAAAGCCACGGAAAATCACCATTCAGCGGATACAACCTTTAGCCGCTGATCATCTCCACAGTGATGACTGCGGCTGTGGGCATCGCCATCTGCCCAGTGCTCAAGAGTTGCAAGCCAGTGACGACTGGCGCACTCGCCTGGCGATTGTGCTGGCGATGGGGATGCGGCCTTGTTCCGGTGCGATTATGGTGCTGCTGTTTGCTAAAGTGATTGGGGTTTACTGGTGGGGTATTTTGTCGGCCATCGCCATGGCCATCGGCACCTCCCTGACCATCTCATTGTTAGCCCTGTTGGTCCATTATGCGCGGCGATTGGCGGTGCATTTAAGCCGAAAACGGGCTCCTGCGGCATGGGGGGCAATAGCCTGGGCGACCCTGGCACTCACTGGTGGGATGATCTTGTTGTTTGCTGGCGTACTGCTTTATCTCTCCAGCCAGCCGGAGATGATGGGGGGCATCCGGCCCTTCGGGCGTTAAATTTAGCATTAAAAAAAGCCAGTCAGGGCTTTGAACTGCACCCCAAATGTTGGACACTCAACAAAGTAAGGTGCAGTTTTTTATG